>JAABQT010000100.1 GCA_011391295.1 Betaproteobacteria bacterium | reverse complement strand
ATTGCGCATGGCGATCCACGCCGTGACGTTCGCCGTCGGCCTGGGGTGCAGCTTCAGCACCGCGGCCGTGATCACCCCCAGGGTCCCTTCGGCCCCGAGGAACAACTGCTTCAGGTCGTAGCCGGTGTTGTCCTTGCGCAGCGCACGAAGTCCGTCCCACACGCGCCCGTCGGGCAGCACCACCTCCAGCCCCAACACCTGCTCGCGTGCGTTGCCGTAGCGCAGGACGTTGACGCCGCCGGCGTTGGTGGAGAGGTTGCCGCCGATCTGGCAGCTGCCTTCGGCGCCGAGCGACAGCGCGAACAGCCGCCCGGCCTGTGCCGCGGCACGCTGGATTTCTGCCAGCACGCAACCCGCCTCGACCGTCAGGGCGTCATTGAGCGCGTCGACGGCGCGAATGCGGTCGAGCCGCGACAGCGACAGCACGATTTCGGGCCGCGTTCCCGTGGGGACCGAGCCGCCCGAGAGTCCCGTATTGCCGCCCTGGGGCACGATGGCGATGCCCTCGCGCGCGCACAGGCCGACCACCGCCGAGACTTCGGCGGTATGCGCGGGCCGCAGCACGCACAGCGCGTCGGCGTGGTACTGCCTGCGCCAGTCGGTGGTGTAGGCCGCGGTGTCCTGTGGCGAGGTGAGAACGTACTTTTCGCCGACCAGCGCAGCGAACGCGGACTGCAGGCGGGCATCCATGTTCGGTATTATCGCCCGATGAACACCACGAGCCACGATCCCGCCCGGGGCGCGCTGCCCTTTGTCGCCGGCGCTGTCGCGCAAGGCATCGAGGAAGCGATCCTGTCGCGCCGCAGCCTGCGCGCTTTCAGGCCCGACCCGGTGCCGCGCGAGACGGTGGAGCGCATCCTCGCGGTTGCCGGCCGCGCGCCCTCCGGCTCCAACATCCAGCCCTGGAAAGTCTACGTGGTCGCGGGCGAGGCGCGCGAGCGGCTCGCGGGCATCATGCACGACGAGTGCCTGCGACACGGCGACGACGGCTGGAAGCGCGAGTTCGACTACTACCCGCCGCAATGGCGCGAGCCCTATCTTGCGCGCCGACGCAAGATCGGCTGGGACCTGTACGGGCTGCTCGGGTTCGGCAAAGGCGATCGCGACCGGACGCGGCAACAGCATGCGCGCAACTACCTGTTCTTCGGTGCGCCGGTGGGCCTGGTGTTCACGCTCGATCGCGACCTGCCGGTGGGCGCCTGGCTCGACACCGGGATGTTCCTGCAGAATGTGATGCTCATGGCGCGTGCCTACGGCCTGGACACCTGCGCGCAGGCGGCGATCGCCAACGCACATGCCATCGTGCGGCGCGAGCTGCAGATCCCGGACGCGCAGATCATCGTGTGCGGGATGTCGCTGGGCCATGCGCGCGCGGACGCGATCGAGAACACGCTGGTCACCGAGCGTGAGCCGGTGGCGCGCTTCGTGCGATTCTTCGGCTTCTGATGCGCGCGTGCCTCGTGGCGCTGTGCCTCGCGGCGGCGCCGGCCTGCGCGCAGGAGCCGGCGCTGGTAGTGGGGGCCGTGTTGCCCGAAACGGGGCTGCTCGCCGACCTTGCCGGTGACATGCGCAAGGCGCTCGTGCTCTGGCAGGAGGAGCGCAACGCCGCGGGCGGCTTGCTCGGGCGGCGCATCGAGCTGCGCATCCTGGACGATCGTTCGGAAGCCATCGCCTCGGCCGCGCTGTATGCGCGCCTGATCGACGCCGAAGGTGCGCAGCTGCTCATCGGGCCCTTCGGCAGCGCGGCGACCGTGACGGCGGCGGCCGTGGCCGAGCGCTCGCGCAGGGTCCTGGTGAACGCGTCCGGCATTACGCGCGGCGCGCAGCGCGCCGGAGGTCGCTACGTGTTCCAGGTGCCCGCACCCGTCGCCGAGTATGGTCAGGGTGCTCTCGAAGTGGCCCTGGCGATGGGATACCGGCGGCTGCACGTCGTCGCGCGCGGCGACCCCGCGGCGCGCGAAGCGGCGGCGGGCCTGGTAAAGATGGCGCTTGACGCGGGACTCGAGCCAGGACAGGTGCACCCCGCGTCGCCTACCGAGCGGGACTACGCCGCGCTGATCGGCATGGCGCGCACGCGCGACGCCCAGGCCTGGATCGCGTTCGGCCAGCCCGAGGACGCGGCGGAGATGGTGAAGTCGTTCAAACGCGTCGGTTACGCGCCGCGGCTGTTCCTGGCGCAAGGGGCCGCCGATCCGCGCTTCCTGCGGCTCGTGGGACAGGATGCCGAATTTGCACTGGGACTTTCGGCCTACGATCCGCGCTTCACCACGAGCGGCAATGCGGCTTTCGTGCAGGCCTGGCGCAAGCGCTGGCAGGGCGCGCCCGGCGTCTTTGGGGCCGCGACTTATGCAGCGGCGCTGGTGCTCGAGGCGGGCGTGGCCAAGGCCGGGGCGCTGGACCAGGAAAAGCTGCGCGCGGCGCTCGCAGCGCTCGATCTGGAGACCCCGCTCGGCCGCTACCGCGTGGACAGTGACGGCGGGCAGCTGGAGGCCAAGCCGGTGGTCATGCAGGTCATCGCCGGGCGGCGCGAGGTGGTCTGGCCGCGCGCGCTCGCCACGGCACAATGGCGTCTTCCGTATCCACGCTGGGATGAAAGGCGGGTTCATGCCGCTCAATAGGACGTTCCTGTTCGCGCCGGGCAACCATCCGCGGCGCGTCGAGAAGGCGCTCGGCTTGGGCGCCGATGCCGTGATTCTTGACCTGGAAGATGCCGTGGCGACCGCGGACAAGGCGGCAGCGCGCAAGCCCGTCGCCGAGGCGCTCAAGCGCCCGCGCCATTGCCGCGGCTATGTGCGGGTGAATGCGCCCGCCACGCCGTTCTGCTATCGCGACCTGGTGGAAACGATCCACGACAAGGTGGACGGCGTGGTGCTGCCCAAGGTGGAGAGCGCCGCCGATCTGCATGCAATCGACTGGCTGATGGCGGCGCTCGAGCGCGAGCAGGGCATGGTCGAGGGCTCGATCGACCTCATCCCCTTGGTGGAGACGGCGGCCGGCGTGGCGCGCGTGGACCGCATCGTGCAGGCGCGAAACCTCAGGCCCTACCCTGGCCCCTGGCGGGTGAAGCGCGTCGCCTTCGGCGCCGCCGACTTCAGTCTCGATGCCGGTCTGCTGCCCTCGCACGAAGAGCCCGAACTGGCCGAGGCGCGCGCGCGCGTGGTGCTCGCCTCGCGCGCCGCGGGCATGGAAGGTCCGCTCGACAGCCCCTGGTTTCACCTGCGCGACGTGGAGGGCTTCAAGCGCGCCCTGGAGCGCAGCCGCCGCGGCGGTTTCCAGGGGCGGCTGTGCGTGCACCCGGACCAGGTGCCGGTGGCCAACGAGGCGTTCACCCCCGGCGCCGACGAAGTGGCCCGCGCCGAGCGCATCGTCGCCGCATTCAGGCAAGTCGAGGCGCGGGGCGCGGCGGCGGTGGAGGTGGACGGGCAGATGGTGGACTACCCCGTCGCCTATCGCGCGCAGGCGCTGCTGGACACCATGCGCGAGATCCGCAGCCGGGGCGGCTGAGCGTCCTGCACCCGATCCTGCTCCCGCTTGCGGTCACGCTCGCGATCCAGACCCTGGTCGCGTTCGCGATCTACAGCGCCCCCGTGATGGCGCCGGTCGCAGGTCCCGCGCTGGGCGTGGCGCCCGCCGCGGTCGGCTACTTCATCGCCATCGCCTATGCGGGCAGCATGCTCGGCTCGGCGGCCGCCGGCGGCTGGGTGGCGCGTTTCGGCCCGATCCGCGTCAGCCAGGCGGGCCTGTGCCTGTGCCTTTGCGGGCTGGCGCTGGCGGCGAGCGCCTGGCCGCCGCTCGTGCTGCTGGGCGCGTTCGTGATCGGCGTGGGCTACGGCCCCACGCCGTCGATGTTTTCCCTCGTCTTCTCGGTCAAGCAGACCGGCGTGCCGGCGGGCGGCGTGCTCGCCGGGGCACTCGTGCCCGCACTCGTACTGGCGGCGGGTTGGGAATGGACCGCGCTGCTGATCGGGATCTGCTGCTTTGCGCTGGCGCTGGCCATCGCGCCGGTGCGCGCCCGATACGACATCGGGCTCAACCCGGCGGCGCCCATCTCGCTGCGCGCGGCGTTCCAACCGGTCGGGCTGGTGGCGCGCTCGCCCCGGCTGCGTGAAATGGCGGTGACTTCCTTTGTCTACGGCGGCGTGCAGATCACGCTGGTCACTTACCTGGTGACGTTCCTCATCGACAGCTTCGCGCTCACCCTGGTGCTTGCCGGCATCGTGATGGCAGTCTCGCAGGTCGCGAGCGTCGTGGGCCGGCTCGTCTGGGGAGCGCTTGCCGACCGGGCGCTCGCGCGGCGTACCATGCTTGGGCTGCTCGGTCTGGGCATGGGCATATCCGCCCTGGCGACGCTGGCGGCGAGGCCAGATTGGCCGGGCTGGCTGCTGTTCACTTTTGCCTCGTTGTTCGGCGCCACCGCGGTGGGCTGGAATGGCGTATTCCTCGCCGAGGTGGCGCGCATCGCGCCGCAGGGCATGGTCAGCCAGGCCACCGGCGGGTGTTTGTTCTTCACCTTTCTCGGCGTGGTGGTGACGCCGCTGATCTTCAACCTCGTGCTCGCGCTCGGCGGCAGCTATGGCCTGGCGTATGCACTGCTCGGGTTGCCGGGGCTGATGGTGGGCGCCCGGCTGCTGCTGCGGCGCGAAGGCTAGCGTGTCGCGCGACGTCATTCTGGTCCACGGGTTGTGGGTGCCCGCAATGGTGATGACGCCGCTTGCCGCGCGGCTGCAGGCCGCGGGGTACCGCTGCCATCTGTTCTCCTACCCCGGGCGCGAGCGGCCGCTGCAGGCGCACGCAGAGCGGCTGGCGCGCACCGCGCGCGACGTCGGGCCGGCGCATTTTGTCGGGCACAGCCTCGGCGGGCTGGTGGTGCTCGAGGCGCTGCTGCGCCATCCTGAGACCTTGGCTGTGCGCGCCGTGCTTCTGGGCACGCCGGCGCGCGGCAATTTTGCCGGCCGGCGCCTCGCGCAGCATGGCTGGGGTCGCTGGTTCCTGGGCGCAAGCGAGCCCTTGTGGCGCGAAGGCCGCGCGGCACACTGGACCCGTGCCGAACCGCTCGGGGTCGTCGCGGGCACAGTCGCGATCGGGCTCGGAAGGCTGTTCGGCGCGCTGCCGGGGCCAAACGACGGCGTGGTGCGCGTCGAGGAAACCGAAGTCGAAGGAATGCGCGAGCGCATCGTGCTGCCGGTCGGCCACAGCGCGATGCTCCTTTCCGCGCGCGTCGCCGCGCAGGTGCTGGGCTTTGTGCGTGATGCGCGTTTTTCTCATCCTGCTTAGCGCCGGTACTCTCGCGGGCTGCGAGACGCTGGCGTACTACGGCCAGGCGGCGGGCGGGCAGTTCGCACTCAGCGCGGCCGCGCGGCCGGTGTTGCAGGTGCTCGACGATCCTGACGTGGCGCCCGTGTTGAAGGCGCGCCTGCGCGCTGCAATCGAATTGCGCGACTACGCCACGCGCGTTCTCGCTTTGCCGGAGGGCGGTGCCTACCGCAGCTACGCCGATCTCGAGCGGCCCTATGCCTTGTGGAACGTCGTGGCCACGCCTGAATTCGCGCTCGAGCCCGTGCAGTCCTGCTTTCCGGTCGCAGGATGCGTCGCCTACCGCGGCTACTATGACCGCGAGGACGCGCAGCGCCACGCCGCCGAGCGGCGCGCTGCCGGTTACGACGTCGTGGTGTACGGCGTGCCGGCGTATTCGACGCTCGGCTGGTTCGACGATCCGCTCCTTTCGACCTTCGTCGATTATCCGGACGCGGAGCTGGCGCGGCTCATGTTCCACGAGCTCGCGCACCAGGTGGCTTACGTGCAGGACGATTCCACCTTCAACGAATCGTTTGCCGTCGTCGTCGAGCGCGAGGGCGTGCGGCGCTGGCTGGCAGGTGCCGGGCGCGAGGCCGCACGGGCGGAGCGGGTGGCCGCCGATGCCCGCCGACGCGAGTTGGAAGCGCTCACCATGGCGCTGCGCGCGCAGCTGACGGCGCTCTACGCATTGCCGCTCGCGCCCGAGGAGATGCGCCACCGCAAGCGTGAGGCACTGGAGGCGCTGCGGCCGTGGCTTGCGCGCATGCGCGGCTTCGAATCGGCCGAGCCCGGCAATGCCGTGCTCGCCTCGTTCGCCACCTACACGCAGAAAGTGCCCGCGTTCGAGCGCCTGCTCGCCGAGGCGGGCGGCGACCTCGAGCGCTTCTACGCGCGCGTGCGCGGCCTCGCGCGCCTTGCGCGCGCCGAGCGCGACGCCCTGCTCAGGTAGCGACGACCGCCGCCGATGTTCCCGGCGGGC
>JAABQT010000099.1 GCA_011391295.1 Betaproteobacteria bacterium | reverse complement strand
GTTGCGTTTCCGGACCCGTTTCCCGTGATGCGCTACGAGGACGCGATGCGCGACTACGGCGTGGACAAGCCGGACCTGCGTGTGCCCCAGAAGCTTACCGAGCTCACCGACGTGGTGAAGGACGTGGACTTCAAGGTGTTCTCGGCCCCGGCGAACGCGGCGGACGGCCGCGTCGTGGCGCTGCGCGTGCCGGGCGGCGGCACGCTCACGCGCGGCGAGATCGACGCCTATACCGAGTACGTGAAGTCGCTGGGCGCCAAGGGCCTCGCCTGGATCAAGGTGAACCAGCGGGCACTGGGCGCCGAAGGGCTGCAGTCGCCGATCGTGAAGAACCTGCACGCGCAGGCGATCGCCGCGATCCTCGAGCGCGCCAGCGCCGCCGACGGCGACCTGATCTTTTTCGCCGCCGACCGGGCCGCCGCGGCGAACGCCTGCCTGGGCGCGTTGCGCCTGCGTATCGGGCACGAGCGCGGTTTGGCGCAGCAAGGCTGGAAGCCGCTGTGGGTGATCGATTTCCCGATGTTCGAGTACGACGATGAGTCCAGGCAGTGGAAGGCGCGCCACCACCCGTTCACCAGCCCGAAGGATGGCCACGAGCAGTACATCGATTCGGCGCCGGAAAAGGCCTTCGCCAAGGCCTATGACATGGTGCTTAACGGCTGGGAAGTGGCGGGTGGCTCGGTGCGCATTCACCGCCAGGAGGTTCAGCAGCAGGTGTTTCGCAGCCTGAAGATTTCCGCCGAGGACCAGCGCACCAAGTTCGGTTTCCTGCTCGACGCGCTGCAGTATGGCGCCCCGCCGCACGGCGGCATCGCGTTCGGCTTCGACCGGCTGGTGGCGCTGATGGCGGGCGCCGAGGCGATCCGCGACGTGATCGCGTTCCCGAAAACGCAACGCGGGCAGGACCTGCTCACGGGCGCGCCCTCGCGGGTCACCGAAAAGCAACTGCGCGAGCTGCACATCCGGTTGCGCACGCCCCCGCAGTGAAAATCTGCATCGCGCTGCTCCTGGCATTCGCTGCGAATGCCTGCGCAGGCGAGATCCCGGTCGGCGAGTTGCCCCCGGAAGCGCGGCAAACCCTGGCGCTGATCAAGGCGGGCGGCCCGTTCCCTGAAGCCAGGGACGGGGCGGAATTCGGCAACCGCGAGGCCCTGTTGCCGCACGCCGGCCGCGGCTATTATCGCGAGTACACGGTGCGTACGCCGGGCGCGCGCGATCGCGGCGCAAGGCGCATCGTTGCCGGCAGGGGCGGCGGGTATTTCTACACGGCGGACCACTATCGTTCCTTCAGGCGCATACGCGAGTAATCCATGGGAAATCTTGCCCAACGGCTGACTGACGCGACGCGTTCGGGGGTGTACCGCGTGGCGCGCAGCGATGAGGTCCTCGACGCGGCACGCGGCACGCGCCTGGACATCGCGCAGGCGGACCTGCGCGATACGAACGACAAGGCGGCGCTGCTGGAACGGATGGCTCAGGCGCTGGGCTTCCCGGGGTGGTTCGGCGGGAACTGGGACGCGCTCGAGGACTGCCTGGGCGATCTTTCCTGGCGCCCGGGCGAGGGCCACGTGCTGCTGTTCGGCGGCTACGAGGAACTGCCGCCCGACGAACTGGGCGTGCTGCTGGACGTGTTGTCCACTTGCGCGGCGTTCTGGGCGGAGCGCAAGCGGCCATTCTTCGCAGTGTTCGTGGACCCGGGTCAAGCGCTGGCGCTGCCGGATCTGTTCCGCGCGAAGTCGGGGTGAGCGAGAAGCTTCCGGTGTCGGTGCTGGTGGTGATCCACACGCCGGCGCTCGAAGTGCTGCTGCTGGAGCGCGCCACCCGGCCCGGATACTGGCAATCGGTCACCGGGTCGCTCGAGCGGCCGGATGAAGCCCCGGCGGATGCCGCGCGGCGGGAAGTGAGCGAGGAAACGGGCATCGATGCCGCGCCGCAGCGCCTGGTGTGCTGGAACCTGGCCAATGCCTTCGAGATCTATGCCCACTGGCGCGGCCGCTTCCCTCCGGGCACCACGCACAATACCGAGCATGTGTTCAGCCTCGAGGTTCCCGAGCCCATCGCGGTGACGCTCGCGCCCCTGGAACACCGCGCGCAACTCTGGCTGCCGTGGCGCGAGGCTGCGGCGAAATGCTTTTCCTGGTCGAATCGCGACGCCATCGTCATGCTGCCGGCAAGGTCCGCCGCCGTATGACGCCGTCGCTGCGCGTGATCACCCTGAATATCCACAAGGGGCTGTCGCAGTTCAATCGCCGCATGGTGATCCACGAGCTGCGCGAGGGCCTGCGGTCGCTCGCGCCCGACCTGGTGTTTCTGCAGGAGGTCCAGGGGCAGAACGAGCGCCATGCCGTGCGCTTCCCCGCCTGGCCGAACGCGCCGCAGCACGAGTTCCTGGCGCCCGCCGACTGGCAACACGCCTATGGCCGCAACCGGGTGCATCACCACGGCCACTACGGCAATGCCATTCTGTCGCGGTACCGCATCCTGTCGGTGGAGAACGAGGACGTATCCAGCCACCGCTTCGAGCGGCGCGGGCTGCTGCATTGCGTGGTGGCGGTGCCGGGATGGCGGCGCAACCTGCACTGCGTGTGCGTGCACCTGTCGCTGCACGAGCGCGGCCGCCGCCGGCAGCTCGATGCCATCGGCGCGCGGCTCGAGCAGCTGGCCGGCCGCGATCTGCCGATCGTGGTGGCGGGCGACTTCAACGACTGGCGGCAACGCGCGACGCGCGTGCTGGAGGACAAGCTCGGCATGACCGAAGTCACCGCGGCCGATGGCCGCCGGCCGGCACGCACCTTTCCAAGCCTGCTGCCCTTCCTGCGCATGGACCGTATCTACGTGCGCGGTTTCACCGTGCTCGAGGCGCGCGTGCATCGCGGCCCGCCCTGGTCGCTGCTCTCGGATCACCTCGCGCTGGGCGCGATGCTCAAGCCCGCGTAGCTCGATGCACTACGTCACCGGCAATCGTCTCACCCTGCTGCGAAACGGTGAGCAGTACTTTCCGGCGCTGGTCGCAGCAATCGACGCGGCGCGTGACGCAGTGTTTCTGGAGACCTACATCTTCGCCGACGACCAGACCGGGAGCCTGGTGGCCGACGCACTGGCGCGCGCGGCGGCGCGCGGCGTGTCAGTGCATCTGCTCATCGACGGGTTTGGTACGCGCGATTTCGCGCCGCGCTTTCGGCGCATGCTCACCGACGCCGGCGCGCGGGTGCTGGTCTACCGACCCGACATCAGCCCCTGGACCTTGCGCCGCGACCGCCTGCGGCGCATGCACCGCAAACTCGCCAGTGTCGACGCAGTGGTGGCGTTTGTCGGCGGCATCAACATCATCGACGACTTCGACGCGCCGGGCAGCGCGCCGCCGCGGTACGACTACGCAGTGCAGGTGGCGGGACCGCTGTGCGCGGCGGTGCGGGACGCAGCGGCGCACCTTTGGGCCCAGGTGAACGCGCCGGCGCTGCTGGCGCTGCGCCGGGAATCGGCTCGCACGCCGGAGTCTGACTTTGCGCACGGGCAGCGCGCCGCGCTGGTGCTGCGCGACAGCGTGCGCCACCGGCGTGACATCGAGCGCGCCTACCTCGAGATGATCCGGTCCGCGCGCGAAGAGATCGTGATCGCCAACGCGTATTTCTTCCCGGGGCGACGCTTTCGCACGGCCTTGCTGTCTGCCGCGCGCCGCGGCGTGCGGGTAGTGCTGTTGCTGCAGGGCCGCGTGGAGCACTTCCTGTTCCACTATGCGTCGCGTGCCATGTACGGATCGCTGCTCGACGCCGGCATCGAGATCCAGGAGTATCGCCGCAGCTTCCTGCACGCCAAGGTGGCGGTGTTCGACTGCTGCCGGGCGAGCATTGGCTCGTCCAACATCGATCCGTTCAGCCTGTTGCTGGCGCGCGAGGCGAACCTGTTCGTCGATGACGCGCGCTTTGCCGCCGAACTGCGCGCAAGCCTGGAGGACGCCATGCGCGCCGGCGCGAGCCCGCTGCCTCGCCTGGAGTGGAAGCACCGGGCGTGGTGGCGTCGCGCGTGGAACTGGATCGCCTACGGCATTGCGCGGTTGATGATCGCTTTCGCCGGCTACGAGCGGTACCACTAGGCGAGCGCAGCTACGCGCATCGCAACCTGCCGCCTTCGAGCACCGGTACGACAGGAAAGGCGTCGAAGCGGCAGGCGAATTCGACTTCGTGCGCGAGCCCGCGCGCGACCATCATCCGGCCCACCCGGCAATCCAGCAGCACCCGCGGCGCCTGCGCCTGCCGGAAGAAGGCCAGCGCGGTGCGCGCGGAATCGGAGAAATCCGCCTGCGCGCCCAGCACACCGGCGAAGCGGTCCACCATGCAGCCGGCGCCGTAGAAGTCCTCGAGATTGAAATTTCCCCCCGATCCCGAGCACAGGATGAGAACGGTGTCGCGCGGGTGCTCCGACGCAATGCGCGAGACGATCGCCTGCGCATTGAGCAGGGCGCCGCAATACACGCGCTTGGCACCCGCAGCGAGCGTCATCGCCACGGTGCCGTTGGTGGTCGAATAGATGAGCGCTTTGTCCTTCACGCCGTGCTGCAGCAGCGCAACCGGCGCCGGGTGCGCGAAGCCCGGCAGGGTCTGTGCGTGAAGTTCTCCAGACAACACGTAGCTGCCTTGCGCGTGGCGCTCGCCCGCCGCCCGCGCCGCGGCCTCGTCGGCCACGGGCAAGACTTCGGTTGCGCCGTGCGCGAGCGCCGCCACCATGGTGGTGGTGGCAAACAGGATGTCGAGCACCACGATCACCTTGCCCGGAACGCGGATGCCGTCGAGCTCCTCCTTGCGGGTGAGGACGTGGATGCGGTGGTTGAGCTCGATCTTCGCGCTCATGGCGCAGGCCGCCTGCCGAACATGCCCCAGCCCTCCATCGACATCACCAACTCGCCCGCCTGATTGAGCGCCTCGGTGCGCGAGCGCAGCAGCCCGACCCCCGGCCTGCTCCGGGAGGAGCGCGATTCGAGCACGGTACGGCGGTAGGTGATGACGTCGCCGGGGCGCACCGGCTTCGGCCAGCGGATGTTGTCGAGACCCGGCGAGCCCAGGCTTACGGCACGGTTGATGTACGAATCGCAGTTGAGCCGCATGCACACGGCGCAGGTGTGCCAGCCGCTGGCAATGAGGCCGCCAAAAAACGAACTCCGGGCGGCCACCGGGTCGATGTGAAAGGGTTGCGGATCGAACTGGCGCGCGAAATCGATGATTTCGGCTTCGGTAAACACGTATTTTCCCATCTCCACCGTCTCGCCGACCTTGAAGTCCTCCCAGTAGAGCGTCATTGCGCGGGCGCCATTTCCGTGGCTTTGCGCAGGAAGATGTCGCTGCCGTAGCGCTCCACGTAGCCCTCGGGATAGCGCAGGCGGTACGTGCAGGCGAAATCCTTGCGAGGCATCGGATCGGTCTCCAGGATAAATCGCGCCAATGTTAGCCCGGGCCAGGGGCGCGCGCGGCTAGAATGAACCTGCGATTTCCCTGTGATGAACATGGATCCGAAAGCGGACACCCCGGGCAGCGACGACAAGTTCCTCGAGCAGATGGACCGCAAGCTCACAGGCTGGAGCGATCCGGTGGCTCGCCTGCGCCATGCGCTCGATCGGGACGAACTGCAACTGTACTGCCAGCCCATCCTGTCCTTGCGCCCGCCGGGCGGTTTCGCCATGGCCGAGGTGCTGGTGCGGCTGCGCGAGGAGGAGGCGCGGCTGTTGCCGCCCGGGGATTTCCTCCCCGTATTCGAGCATTTCGGCATGATGCCGGACCTTGACCGCTGGGTCGTGAGCCATGTGGTGCGCTTGCTTGCGGGCGCGAGTTCCGGCGGGCTGCGCAACTTCAGCATCAATGTCTCGGTGCAGACCATCGGCGACCCGGAGTTCCCCGGCTTCATCGCCGCGGAGTTGCGCACCATGCGAGTGCCGCCCGCGGCGCTGGTGTTCGAAGTCGAGGAAGCCTCGGTGCTGGCCCGTGCCGGGTCTGCGGTTCAGTTCGCCGCTGCGGTGAAGAAAGAAGGTTGCAAGATTGCGATCGATGGTTTTGGCCAGCGCTCGGTTTCGTTCGCACCGTTGAAGACCCTGCGCGTGGATTTCGTCAAGGTGGATGGATCCATCGTGCGCAACCTGCTGCGCAGCAGCGTCGCCGATCAGAAGATGAAAGCCGTGGTGCGGGTCGGCGAGGCCATCGGCATCGGCGTGATCGCGGAATGCGTCGAGGAACCCGACGTTCTGGCCCGGCTCGGGGCGCTCAACGTCGGCTACGCGCAAGGTTTCGGGATCGCACGGC
>JAABQT010000098.1 GCA_011391295.1 Betaproteobacteria bacterium | reverse complement strand
TGTGCGAGCGCCTGCGCGCCGAGAATATCTCGCTGCGCCAGGAGCTGGCGAGCGCCCGCAACGACGCCAAGCGCCTGAACGACAAGATCGATGGCGCCCGCAGCAAAGTCGAGCAGCTGCTGTCGCGCCTGCCCGAGTGAGCGCCAACGACAGGCGTGCGGCGGACGGCGCCAAGACCATCGAAGTCAGTCTGCTGGGCCGCAGCTACCGTGTCGCCTGCGACGAGAGCGAGCGCGAGGCCCTGCTGCAGGCGGTCGCCTACCTCGAAGGCAAGATGGGCGAAATCAAGAAGGCCGGCAAGGTCGCGGGCACCGAGCGCATCGCCGTGATGACGGCGCTCAACGTCGCGCACGAATTGTTGTCGATGCGCGTGGGCGAGGGCTTTGACCTCGGCGCAGCCCGGCGTAGAATCGCCGGCATCGAGGCGATGCTGGAAGCGGCACTCGCCAAGCAGGAGAAGTTGTTCTAGCGCACTCCGGGGCGCGTGGTCCCGGTCCGATGTCCCCTGCTGTGTTCGACCGGGCTCATATTTCCGAACCGATAGCTTCCTTGGGTTGCTGACCCAGTGTCACTGTTGCGATCGTCCCTCCTTCGGGTGCCGGACGAACCTGAGGTGACCGGTAAGCGACCACCCTGATCAAGCACAGGGTTCGGGAGCGAGCCCACCGGCACAAGCGGGGGGCCACCTTTTTCATGAAATACTGGTTGATGAAGTCCGAGCCCGACGAGTGCTCGATCGATGACGCACTCGCCGCGCCGCGCCGCATCACGGCCTGGAGCGGCGTGCGCAATTACACCTCGCGCAACACCATGCGCGATGCGATGCGCGTGGGGGACGGCGTGCTGTTCTATCACTCGAGCTGCGATGAGCCGGGCATCGCGGGCCTCGCAGAAGTCGCCTCGCCCAGCCGTCCGGATCCCTCGCAGTTTGACCGCAAGAGCGACTACTACGATGCCAAGTCGAAGCGCGACGCGCCACGCTGGGTGCTGGTGGACGTGCGCGCGCTGAAGAAAACCCGCCTGGTGCCGATCGCCGAGCTGAAAGCGCACAAGCCGCTGGCGAAGATGCTCACGCTGCGCCCGGGCAACCGGCTGTCGATCACCCCCGTGAGAGACGCCGAGTGGCGCTACATCACCGGGAAACTGCTTTGAGCAACGACAGCCTGCTGCGCGCCCTGGCGCGCGAGCCCACCAGCCATACCCCGGTCTGGCTGATGCGCCAGGCCGGACGTTACCTGCCGGAATACAACGCGACGCGCGCGCGCGCGGGCAGTTTTCTCGCCCTCGCCAAGTCGCCAGCGTTCGCCACCGAGGTGACGCTGCAACCCCTGGAGCGCTTTGCGCTCGATGCCGCGATCCTTTTCTCCGACATCCTGACGGTGCCCGACGCGATGGGGCTCGGCCTGTACTTCGCGCAGGGCGAAGGCCCGCGCTTCGAGCGGCCGCTGCGCGACGAGGCGGCAATCCGCGCCCTCGCCGCGCCCGACCCGTCGGACCGGCTGCGCTATGTGCTCGATGCAGTGCGCGAAATTCGCAAGGCGCTTGCCGGCCGGGTGCCGCTGATCGGCTTTTCCGGCAGCCCGTTCACCCTCGCCTGCTACATGGTGGAAGGTTCCGGCAGCGACGATTGGCGCGCGCTGAAGACCATGCTCTACGCACGGCCGGAGTTGCTGCATCGGATACTGGAGGTGAACGCGCGCGCCGTGACCGACTACCTCAACGCGCAGATCGAAGCGGGAGTGCAGGTGGTGATGATCTTCGACACCTGGGGCGGCCAACTCAACCACGCGGACTACGAAGAGTTCTCACTCGCCTACTCGCGCCGCGTGATTGCGGCGCTGACCAGGGAAAGCGGCGGGCGCCGCGTGCCCTCGATCCTGTTCACCAAGGGCGGCGGCGTGTGGCTCGAGGCCATCGCTGCCAGCGGCTGCGACGCGGTGGGCGTCGATTGGACCGTGGACCTGGCTGCCGCACGCGCGCGCGTCGGGGCGCGCGTCGCGCTGCAGGGCAATCTCGACCCGGCCGCGCTGTTCGCGCCGCCCGAGCGCGTGCGCGCGCACGTACGACGGGTGCTCGATGCCTTTGGCAGCGCACCGGGTCATATCTTCAATCTCGGGCATGGCATCGCGCCGACAACTCCGGTGGAAAGCGTCGCCGCGCTCGTGGACGAAGTGCGCGCTTACAGCGCGAAGTTGCGCGCCAAAGCGCAAACTAAGACTTGACTTATGCACAAAGAGACGCTCTCCCCGGGCAAATCGCGCTTTCCTGCCGACGCTCCCGGAGCATGGCAGTAAGCTACTGAATCATCAGTGCAATTATTCATCTCTGCCCGGGCGCCTCGGGTGCGGCCTGATGCGGCTGGCCGGCTTGATGCCCTCGTGACTGATTTATTCACATTCTTATCCACACCCTTGGCGCACAACGAAAAAAGCCTTTTCGCGGCAGGGGTTACCGGCATCATCGCGAAGCTTCGGATCAACTCAAACAAGTAACTCTTTGCCGCTCTTCTGCATTCAGACTCCGATACAAGCGGCGTCCCTCTGACGATGAGAGTCCTGCGGGTCGCGCTCGACGTTCCGCTGGCCACGTTGTTCGATTACCTCGCGCCCGACGGACTCGACGCGCAGCCCGGGGACCGTGTCGTGGTGCCGTTCGGCGCGCGTTCGCGCGTCGGCGTCGTCGTCGAAGCATCCACGGGCAGCAGCATTCCGGCCGCAAAGCTCAAGCCGCTGTCGCGCGTGCTGGACGACGCCCCGCGCATGCCGGCCCCCTGGCTGGAACTGATGCGCTTTCTTGCGTCGTATTACCAGCGCCCGCTGGGCGAAACGGTGATCGGCGCCCTGCCACCGCGGCTGCGCTCGCTGAAACCCCTGCCGAAGACGATCCGCGATGCGGCCGCGCCGCCGCCCGCGTCGGCGCGCTTCGTGCCGAACCATGCGCCCACCGCCGACCAATCGCGCGCCATCGAGCGCATCGGCGGCACACTGGGCGGATTCCAGCCGTTCCTGCTGCACGGCGTCACCGGCAGCGGCAAGACCGAGATCTACCTGTGGCTGATCTCGCGCGTGCTGCACAGCGGCGCGCAGGCCCTGGTGATGGTCCCGGAGATCAGTCTGACGCCGCAACTGGAGGCACGCTTTCGCCTCGCATTTCCCGAGGCACGCATCGCGGTTCTGCACAGTGCCCTGCAGGACGTGCCGCGCACCGCGGCGTGGCTCTCGGCGGCGCGCGGTGAAGCCGGGATCGTGCTGGGAACGCGGCTCGCGGCGCTCACGCCCCTGCCGCGCCTGGCGCTGGTGGTGGTGGATGAAGAGCACGACACCTCCTTCAAGCAGCAGGAGGGCCTGCGCTACTCCGGCCGCGATGCCGCGGTGATCCGCGCGAAACTCGCCGGCTGCCCGGTAGTGCTGGGCACGGCGACGCCGTCGCTGGAAACCTGGCACAACACGCTCGCCGGGCGCTATGAGCGCCTGGCGCTTCCCGATCGCGCGGTGCCCGGCGCGCGCATGCCGGCGGTGCGCATGCTCGACCTGCGGCAGGAGGCCGCCGAGCAGGGCTTCGCGCCCAGCCTGCTGGCGGCGATCGGCGAGCGGCTGTCGCGGCGCGAGCAGAGCCTGGTGTTCATCAACCGTCGCGGCTACGCCCCGGTGCTCGCCTGCCACGCCTGCGGCTGGACCTCGGGCTGTGAGCGCTGCACCGCGCGCATGGTGTTGCACAAGGTCGACCGGCGGCTGCGTTGCCACCATTGCGGCGACGAAAATCCCATCCCGCGCGCCTGCCCGACCTGCGGCAATGTCGACCTGAAGGCCATGGGCCGGGGCACGCAGCGCGTGGAGGAAACTCTGTCGGCGCGTTTTCCCGGCGCGCGCGTCGTGCGCATCGACCGCGACAGCGCGCGCCGGCGCGCCGATCTCGTGCGCACGCTGGAAGGCATCGGGCGCGGCGAGGCCGACATCCTGGTCGGCACCCAGCTCCTCGCCAAGGGCCACGACTTTCCCCTGCTGACCCTGGTCGGCGTGCTGGACGCGGATGGCGGCCTGCTGTCCACGGACTACCGCTCCGCGGAGCGCCTGTACGCGACGCTCGCGCAGGTTGCGGGCCGCGCGGGGCGGCGCCAGCAGCCGGGCGAGGTGCTGGTGCAGACCTACTACCCCCGGCACCCGCTGTATGCCGCGCTCGCGCGTCACGACTACGAAGCCTTTGCGGCTTCGCAGCTTGCCGAGCGCGAAGCCGCCGGATTTCCGCCTTACGTGCACGAGGCGGCGCTGCGCGCCGAGGCCGGCAAACTCGCCCTGGCAATGGATTTCCTGCGCGATGCGACGCGGCTGGTGCCCGTGCCGGACGAAGTGCGCGTCTACGACCCGGTGCCGCACGTGATCACGCGGCGCGCCGATCTGGAGCGCGCGCAGCTGCTGGTGCAATCGGCCTCGCGACCCGCGCTGCAGGAGTTCCTGCGCGCCTGGAGCGAACGCCTGTTCGCCACCGCCCCGCGCAACCTGCGCTGGCACCTCGACGTCGATCCCATCGAGTTCGACTGAAAATGGGGACGGACCTCATTTACTTCTTATAATTCGCGCCCTCCGCATGGACATCAAAGCCCATCTTGCCGCGCTGTTCAGGACGGCGTTGGCCGGGGTCTCGCCCGAGGCCGCGGACGCCGAGGTGCTCATCGAGCGCCCACGCGACCCGACGCATGGCGATTTCGCCTGCAACCTCGCGTTGCAGCTCGCCAAACGGCTGAAGAAGAATCCGCGCCAGCTCGCGCAGCAGCTCGCGGGCGCCCTGCCCGCGGATGCCCGGATCGCGAGCATCGAGATTGCGGGCGCCGGATTCATCAACATCCGCCTCGCCCCCGGCGCCCTGCAGGGCGCGGTGGCCCGCGTGCTCGCGCAAGGCGCCGCCTACGGGCGTGCGCGCGCTGCGCAACCGCAACAGGTGATGGTCGAGTTCGTCTCGGCAAATCCCACCGGCCCGCTGCACGTGGGCCACGGCCGGCAGGCGGCGCTGGGCGACGCGCTCGCCGCGCTGCTCGAAGCGCAGGGCCATGCCGTAACGCGCGAGTTCTACTTCAACGACGCCGGCGCGCAGATCCAGAACCTCGCCCTGTCGGTGCAGGCACGCGCCGCAGGCGTGGCGCCGCAGGACGCGGGCTGGCCTGCGGACGGCTATCGCGGCGAGTACATCGAGGAGATCGCGCGCAACTTCGCCGCGGCCGGCGGCAAGGCGGGCGACCTCGAGGCGGTGCGCCAGTTCGCGGTGGCCGCGCTGCGCAAGGAACAGGACGCTGACCTGCAGGCCTTCGGCGTGGCGTTCGACGTCTATTACCTCGAATCGAGCCTGTACACCGACGGCCGGGTCGAGTCCGCGGTCAAGGCGCTCGTCGCCAGCGGCAAGACCTACGAGCGCGACGGCGCGCTGTGGCTGCGCACCACCGAGTACGGCGACGACAAGGATCGGGTGGTGCGCAAGTCCGACGGCAGTTACACCTACTTCGTACCCGACGTCGCCTACCACCTCACCAAGTGGGAACGCGGCTTCCGCAAAGTGGTCAACGTGCAAGGCACCGATCACCACAGCACCGTAACGCGCGTGCGCGCCGGGCTGCAGGCGCTCGGCCTGGGCATCCCGTCGGGATACCCCGACTACGTGCTGCACAACCTGGTAAAGGTGGTGCGCGGCGGCGAGGAGGTGAAGATTTCCAAGCGCGCGGGCAGCTACGTCACGCTGCGTGACCTGATCGACTGGGTCGGGCGGGACGCGGTGCGCTTCTTCCTGGTGTCGCGCCGCGCCGACGCGGACTTCGTGTTCGATGTCGACCTGGCGCGCTCGCGATCCGACGAGAACCCCGTGTACTACGTGCAGTACGCGCACGCCCGGGTGTGCAGCGTGTTCTCGCAGTGGGGCGGCGACGCCGGCGGGCTCGCAGCCGCGCCGCTCGATTCGCTCCACGGGCCGCGCGAGTCGGCGTTGCTGCAGCGGCTGGCGGAGTTCCCGGAACTGCTGGCCACCGCCGCGCACGAGCTGGCGCCGCACTCCATCGCGTTCTACCTGCGTGAACTCGCGGGCGAGTTCCACAGCTACTATAATGCCGAGCGCATCCTCGTCGACGACGAGGCGGCGCGCACGGCGCGCCTGGCGCTGTGCGCCGCGGTCCGCCAGGTGCTCGCCAATGGGCTCGCGCTGCTGGGCGTGAGCGCCCCTGAAAGGATGTGATGATGGCGGCCATACCGCACGCAACGGCACGCAGGGGCACGGGAGGCGGTTTCCTGCTCGGCATGTTCATCGGCCTGTTGATCGGGCTCGCCGTCGCGCTGGCCATCGC
>JAABQT010000097.1 GCA_011391295.1 Betaproteobacteria bacterium | reverse complement strand
GTCTGGATGAAGGCGATTGTTTTGGCGACGCGCGCCTTCAAATCGGCCAGGGTCTTCTCGTTGTCCTCGTACGCCGGGATCTCCACGCCGGCGAGGCGCGCCACCACACCCTTGGCAGTATCGCAGGCGATCTGCACCTGGGTACTCATGGGCAGCATGTCGGGGAACAGGCGGTAGCTCGTCAGCGTGGCGGCGTCGAGCTTCTTGGCGTCGACGTGGGCCTGCGCCTTGTCGAGAATATTCGAAAGGTTGCCGAGGATGTTGACGAAGCGCGGCACGCTCGCCTGATACATGGAAATGGTCATGGGAATTCCTGGGGGTGGAAAAGGATGGGAAATTGAAGAAATGTTGCGGTTTACGAACTGCAGGACAAGGCCGAACAGCCGGCCTTGTGGCGCGCCCATTCCGGCCGCCGCTCGGCAAGATCATTGTTCTCTGGCTGCTCGTCATAGGGCCGCTCCAGCACCTTCATCAGCCGTTCCAGTACGGAGGCGTTCCCTTCCGTGAGCGCATCGATGGCCTGCTGCGCGAGGTAATTCCGGGGAACGTATTTCGCATTGACGCTGTTCATGCGCTGCACGCGTGCGGCGGCAGGCACACCATCGTGGCGCAAGCGCGCGACGTACTGGCGCAGCCAGGCCGCAAGGCGGCCGACGTGTGCGGCATCGGGCTCGACGTAGAAGGCGGTGCGTAGCGGCGCGATGAGCCGTTGGTCGTCCGCCGCGTCTTCAATCGCTGCCAGTCCGCGGAAGAAGAGCGTGAAGTCGGTTTCGACCGCGCCGAGCGCCTGGAACAACCCGGTCATCAGATCCTTGTCGCCCGGCTGGTCGAACGCAGCAATTCCAAGCTTCTGCGCCAGCGCCTTTCCGAAACTCTCCTGGTAGGTCTTGCCGTAAAGCTCCAGCCCTTCCTCCAGCGCTTCCGTCGGCACGACCGGCAACAGCGCCTCCGCCAGCCGCGTCAAATTCCACCGCCCGATCTGCGGCTGGTTGCCATAGCTGTAGCGCCGCCCCTCGGCATCGGTGGTATTCGGCGTCCACTCGGGCTCGTAGCCCTCGAGCCAGCCGTAAGGGCCGTAGTCGATGGTCAACCCAAGAATGGACATGTTGTCGGTATTCATCACGCCGTGCACGAACCCGAGCCGCATCCAGTCGCACATCAGCACGGCCGTGCGCCGGCAGAGTTCGTGGAACCATTCCTTGTGGGATTCCAGATCCGGATAGTGAGAGTGCAGCACATGGTCGGCGAGCTGGTTCAATATTTCCGGCTCGTTGTACGCCGCGTGGATCTGGAAGTTGCCGAAGCGCAAAAACGACGGCGCCACGCGGCATACGACCGCGCCGGGCTCGGGCTCCGGATTGCCGTCGTAGAACATGTCGCGGATTACCTGCTCGCCGGTCCCCACCAGAGAAAGTGCGCGCGTCGTCGGCACGCCAAGGAAATGCATGGCCTCGCTGCACAGGTACTCGCGCAGCGAGGAGCGCAGCACCGCGCGCCCGTCCGCGGTACGCGAGTAGGGCGTCTTCCCGGCGCCTTTCAACTGCAATTCCTGGCGCGAGCCGTCGCGCGCAATGATTTCCCCCAGCGTGATGGCGCGACCATCCCCAAGCTGGCCCGCCCAATTCCCGAACTGGTGGCCGCCGTAGCGCGCGGCATAGGGCTCCATGCCCGGCAGGATGCGATTCCCGGCGAAGGCTTCCAGGGCCAGGGCGCCAGGGCGGGCGAGGCCCAGTTCTTTTCCGAGGGCGTCGGACCAGGCGAGCAGGGCAGGGGAACGAACCGGCGTGGGCTCGACCCGGCTGTAGCTCGCATTTCGCACCTGGCGCCGGCTGTTGGTCTCTACCGGGTCAGCCGGCAGTTCGCGCACGAAGCGGTTCTCGAACGCGATCTCGCTGAGATCGACGAGGGTCTTGGCGCCGGGCTTGGGCAGGACTGCGGACATGCGGGCATGGTAGCGCAGCGCAAGTCGCGCCGCGTCGCTCGGGTAAGATCACCATTTCCCCATGAGCACCAGGGAGATTCAAGTTTCCAACCCACGCCTGTGCGTCATCTTTTTCAGCGCACTCTGCCTCGCATCCGCTGCGCATGCCCAGGACCAGCCCCGCGTCGCCGGCAGCATCGCCTTCGCCGAGGGCATCGCCCGCATCGAGGCCAAGGGCAAGCCCGACCGCCGGCCGGTGCGCGGCGACAACGTCTACGAACGCGACTCCATCACCACCTCCGGCCAAGCCGAACTGCACCTGACGATGGCGGACGGCGCCTCGCTGATCGTGCGCGAGAATTCGAAAATCACGCTCACCGAATACGTCGCCGACGGCGGCGACAAGGACCGCAGCCTGATCGAGCTGGCCAGGGGCGCGATGCGCTCGATCACCGGTTGGATCGGCCAGTACAACCGTTCGAACTACAAGATCCGCACGCCGCTGGTCACTATCGGCGTACGAGGCACCGACCACGAGCCGACGCACCTCCTGGAAGGCGACCCGCGCGGCGCGCCGGGCAGCTACGACAAGGTAAACGCGGGCAGCGCTTTCATGCAGACGCCGCAGGGTGTCGTCGACATCCCGGCGAACCGGGCGGTGTTCCAGGCGCTCCAGGCCGACGGGCTGCCGCAACTGCTCGCCACCATCCCCACGTTCTTCACGCCGGGGCGCTTCGAACAGGAATTCACCTCGCGCGCGAAGCAAGTGCAGCGCACGCTCGAGCAACTGCGCCGGGGCCGGATCGACGCAGTGATCAAGCTGCGCGGCGGCAAGCTGCGCCTGCCGGAGATGCCCACGCGCGAGAAGCTGCGCGAAGGGCTGGGCAGGTTCCTGAAGTAGCCGGCGGCGGCTAGTTGGACACGAGCTTCATCAGCTCGTCCATGGTCTGGTCCGCCCAGAACTCCGGGTCCTCGTCGATCTTCTTCTCGCCCTTGGCGACGAGGTCCTTCGACACCTTCCGGCGTTCGCAATAGCCGCGCCAGAACTGCTTCACTTCTTCGGGTGACATGTCCATGGCGTGAATTCTATTGAATGTCTTGCTACACTGCTGGCTGGCCAACCACGAAAGGAGGTGATCCAGTGAGAAAACCCCAAGGCACGACCGGCAGGCTGGTCTCCAAGACCGGATCATTTCAAGGGTCCAGGAGCATCGCCCGCTGAACAGCCGGCCATGCCTTAACCGCAGGACAAACGCCCCGGCCGGGAAACCGACCGGGGCGTTTCATTTCAGCAGGCTATTTCCAGGGCAGGCGCGCCGGGGTGGCCGGCCCAACGGGCTTCTTGGGCTGTTTGGGTTTCTTCTTCTCGCGGTTGCTGCGTTCCTGTCCCTTGGGCATGGCGGTTCTCCTTGAAAGTCGTTCATTATCGGCCCAGGCGCCAAAAAGATGAAACTGGGACCCGAGGATCTGGCGAAAATTTCCAGCGGCACGCTGGAGCACTACGACCAGCGCGCGCCGGACTTCTGGCGCGGCACCAGGGACCACGACGTCAGCCAGAACATCGGCGAGTTGCTCGGCCACCTCGAAGGCGCGCCGCCATTCACCATTCTGGATTTCGGCTGCGGGCCCGGCCGGGACCTGCAGCGATTCGTCGAATTGGGCCACCGGGCGGTGGGGCTGGAAGGCTCCAGGCAATTTGCCGCCATGGCACGGGAGCACACCGGTTGCGAGGTGCTGGAGCAGGATTTCCTCAGGCTCGCGCTGCCGGCGGCGGCCTTCGACGGGGTGTTCGCGAACGCGTCGCTGTTTCACGTTCCCACGCAGGAACTGCCGCGCGTGCTGGGACAACTGCGGGCCGCGCTCAAGCCGCGCGGGGTCCTGTTCAGCTCCAACCCGCATGGCCACAACGAGGAAGGCTGGAACCGCGGCCGCTACGGCGCCTACCTCGACTGGGATACCTGGCGCGGGCTCGTGACGCAGGCGGGATTCGCGGAACTCAACCACTACTACCGCCCGCCCGGCCTGCCGCGCGGGCAGCAGCCCTGGCTGGCGAGCAGCTGGCGCGCCTGATTACGCGGCGGGCGCGTCCAGCCGCAGCACCTGGCAGAGCACGTCCTCGAGCAGCTTCTTGCTGTAGGGCTTGGTGACGTAGCCGTCGGCGCCCAGGCTCAGCCCGCGCTGGATGTCCATGGGATCGTCTTTCACGGTCAGCATCACGATGGGCATCAGGGCGTGCGCCGGGTGATTGCGCATGCCGGCCAGGATGTCGAACCCATCGCCGTCCGGCAGCATGATGTCGAGCAGCAGCAGGTCGGGCGGACCCTGGCTGGCCAGCGCCTCACGCAGCGCCCGGGCCGAATCCGCCGTGCGCGGCGTGAATCCGGCCATCTGCACGCGCAGCCGCGCGAGCGCGAGCTGGTCGGGATCGTCCTCCACGATCAGCACCACGGTGTCTGCGGGCGCCTTGGCCGCTGCCGGCCGGTGCTTTAGCCGTTCGGCCGCCAGGTAGACGCCCTGGCGCGCGAGCGCGCTGCCCGCGGTCCGCGTGTCGCTGGCGAGTTGCGCACGGTCTTCGGCGATCAGTTGCGGCGGCTTGAAGCTGCCGGTGAAATCCAGGTCGTGCGCTGCCTTGTCCGGGTGCGACTCGACCAGGCCGAGTTCCTCGAGCTCTGTCAGCCAATCGCGTACCAACTCGTCAGGGTAGCGGCGCAGGTAGCCGCGCACCACGTCGGTGTGCGTCTCGGAGGCGAGCATGCCGAGAATGCGCCGGTAGGCGACGGGCACCGAGGCGTCTTCCTTCTCCCACGCGCGCCGCCCCGCCGTGGACGCATGATAGATGCGGCCGACTTTTGCCATGCCTCAGTTCTTGAGAAAAAGCGTCACCAGGGGATCCGGCCCGCGCTGCGCGCTCCAGTGGCCGTGCAGCTGGTCATCGAACCTCGCACCCTCGGGCAGGGTGTCGGCAGAGTAGAAGTGTTCCCCGGGTTTGAACAGGCGCGAAGTCCCGTCCTGCAAGCCGATCTCCATCTGCCCGCCGAGGATGAACACCCATTGGGGCCGCGGTGAGCAGTGAAACTGGCTCCTGAAACCTACCGGGCTGCGGCGCAATTGGTACCCTGTGGCCGGCAGCACCGGGGAGAGCGCGGTTTGCGGCGTGCCTTCGGTGAGGAGCACGGGCTCCTCGCGGAACGCCGCGCGTCCGTCGCGGCCGGTAGTGAGGACGATCTTGGCGAATGAGTTCATGACGAGACTGTAGCGGAGACCCGGTGTGAAAATCTGTGTATTCGGCGCCGGCGCGGTCGGCGGTCATATTGCAGTGCAACTTGCGGCTGCCGGCCACGAGGTCGCGGTTATCGCGCGCGGCGCGCATCTCGAGGCGATCCGCAGGAACGGTCTTACGCTGCTCAAAGGCGACCGGCGCATCGTGGCGCGGGTGCGGGCGGCGGATCGCACCGACGGCCTGGGCTGCATGGATTACGTGCTGGTGACTCTCAAGGCGACGGGCCTGGGGGCGCTGGCCGCCGGCATCGACCCGCTCCTGGGGCCGGACACCACGGTGGTGTTCGCCCAGAACGGCATTCCCTGGTGGTACGCGCAGGGACTGTCGCCCCAGCGCCCGCGACCGCCAGACCTTTCGCGCCTCGACCCGGGCGGGGCGCTGGCACGGGCGATCGCGCCGCAAAGAATCCTCGGCTCGGTGATCTACTCGGCCAACGAAGTGCTCGAGCCGGGCGTGGTGCGCAACAACGCGCCGCAAAGGAACCTGCTGGTGGTGGGCGAGCCGGATGGCAGTGACACGCAAAGAACCAGGACGCTGGGCGCCGCGCTGGAGCAAGCGCAGATCCAGGCGCCGATCGAGACCGACATCCGGCGCTCCATCTGGGCGAAGCTCCTGCTTAATCTCGGCAGTTCGTCCATCGGCGTGCTGACGCAGGAACCGGTCCGCGATTCAATGGCCGATCCGGCAGTGGCCGCGTTGCGCGAGCGCATTACCGAGGAGGGCCGGGCGATTGCCCGCGCGCACGGCATCGATCCCACGGACGCGCCGCTGCCCCCGCCGCACCATTCCGGCGGACCCGCGCACAAGACCTCGATGCTGCAGGACTACGAGCTGGGCCGGCCGCTGGAGATCGACGCGATCCTGATGGCGCCGCTGTGGTTCGCGCGCGCGGCGCAGGTGAGTGCGCCCAGCCTGGAGGCGGTGGTGGCGCTCGCCGCGCACAAGGCGGCGGCGAGAAAGCTGTACTGAAAACAAAAAGGCCCGCTCGCGCGGGCCTTTCGTTTACCGCATCGAGCCGCGAGTTACGCCGGCTTGATATTCGTCGCCTGGTCGCCCTTCGGCCCGGTGGTGACGTCGAAGGTGACCTTCTGGCCATCCTTCAGGCTCTTGAAGCCCGAACCCTGGATCGCGGAGAAATGCGCGAACAGGTCCTT
>JAABQT010000096.1 GCA_011391295.1 Betaproteobacteria bacterium | reverse complement strand
GGGCGGCTGCTTCGTCGGCGCCCTGCTCGTCGGCCTGCTCGCCAATTACACCGGCTACCTCGCGCCCAAGCTCGCGCTCGGCTCGAACATCCTGCTGATGGTGCTGGTGCTCCTGTGGCGCCCGCGCGGCCTGTTTCCAATTGGAAAGGCGTAGGGCCGTGCTGCATAGCCTGCTCTCCGGCGACTACCCGCGCAGCCGCGCGCTCACCGTGGTGCTGGTGGCGATCCTGATCGGCCTTGCGCTCGCACCGTTCATCTTTCCGGGCACGCGCTCGCTGAACGTCGCGGCAAAGGTGGCGGTGTTCGTGCTGCTGGTGGCGAGCTACGACCTGCTGCTCGGCTACACCGGCATCGTGTCCTTCGCGCACACCATGTTCTTCGGCATCGGCGGCTACGGCGTGGGCATCGCCATGGCGAAGATGGGATCGGGCTGGGGTGCGCTGGTCTTCGGCGCCTGCGCCGCGCTCGCACTGTCGCTGCTCATGGCGCTCGCCATCGGCCTGCTGTCCCTCCGGGTGCGCGCGATCTTCTTCGCCATGATCACGCTCGCGGTGGCGTCTTTCTTCCAGATCCTGGCCTCGCAGCTCTCGTCGCTCACCGGGGGTGAGGACGGCCTCACTTTCCGGCTGCCCGAGCTGCTGCGCTCGCGCCTGGTCTCCTATTACCTCGTGCTCGGCATCGCGCTCACGCTGTTCCTCGTCCTGCTGCGCGTGGTGAACTCGCCTTTTGGTCGCGTGCTGCTGTCGATTCGCGAAAACGAATTCCGCTCGGAAGCGCTCGGCTATCGCATCGTCACCTACCGCACGGCGGCCAACTGCCTCGCCGCACTGGGCGCGACCGCCGCCGGGATCCTGTATTCGATCTGGCTGCGCTACACCGGGCCCGACACCACGCTGTCGTTCAACATCATGATCGACATCCTGCTGATGGTGGTGATCGGCGGCATGGGCACCATGTACGGCTCGGTGCTGGGCGCGACCATTTTCGTTCTGGCGCAGAACTACCTGCGCGACCTGATGAAGCTGGCAAGCGATGCACTGCAAGGCGTGCCGCTGCTGCCGAATCTGCTGCATCCCGACCGCTGGCTGCTGTGGCTCGGCGTGCTGTTCATCGTGTGCGTGTACTACTTTCCCACCGGTATCGTCGGCAGGCTGCGCGCGAGGCTGCGATGAGTTTTTCTTCCAGGTACCTGGTGTGCGAAGGGCGCGAACTGCACTACACCGAGTGGGGCGCCGCACATGGCGAAACGGTGATCGCCTGGCACGGCCTGGCGCGCACCGGGCGCGACATGGATTGCGTCGCCGCGCACCTTGCGCGTCGCTTCCGCGTAATCTGCCCCGACACCATCGGCCGCGGATTGTCGGAATGGAGCCCGGTGCCGGAACAGGAATACTGTCTCGCGTTCTACGTGAAGCTCGCTACCGCCCTTCTCGACCGGCTGGGCGTCGGCCAGGTACTCTGGCTCGGCACGTCGATGGGCGGAGCGATCGGCTTGCACGCAGCCGCGGGGGCGCTCAGGGGACGCGTCCGGCGCCTGGTCCTCAACGACATCGGGCCGGAGCTCGGCGCGGCCGCGCTCGAGCGCATCCGCACCTACGCGGGCAACCCGCCTCAGTTCGACCGCCTGAGCGAGCTCGAGCAGTACTTTCGCACCATCTACAAGCCCTACGGCTGGATGTCGGACGAGCAGTGGCGCAGCCTGACGGAAACCTCGGCGCGGCGCACGGCGCAGGGCAAGCTCACGCCGCACTACGACCCGAAAATGGTGCTGCAGTTCACCCACCATCCGCGCGACTACGACCAGTGGGGCGCCTATGACGCGCTGGACATCCCGACCTTGTGCCTGCGCGGCGAATCGTCCGACCTTCTGCTGGCGCACACTGCGGAGGCGATGCGCGCGCGCGGCCCGCGCGCGTCGGTGGTGACCATTCCAGGCTGCGGGCACGCGCCCGCGCTCAACGTTCCGGATCAGTTCGCGCTCGTCGAGCGCTTCTTCGACGGCCGCTAGGCCGCGGGATCCGCTTCCGTCTGCTGCGCTCGCTTGCCGACGAAGCGCGCGAGATACAGCCCCGTCTCGTACAGGAGGCACATCGGCACCGCCAGCATGAACTGCGAAATCACGTCCGGCGGCGTGACGACGGCCGCCACGATGAAGGCGCCGACGACGACGTAGGGGCGCGCTTCGCGCAGCTTTTCGACGCTCACGACGCCGGAGCGCACCAGCACCAGCACGACGATGGGGATCTCGAAGGTGACGCCAAAGGCGAGGAACATGGTGATGACGAAGCTGAAATAGGCTTCGATATCGGGCGCGGGCGTGATGGACTTCGGCGCGAAGTCGTTGATGAACGCGAATACCTTGCCGAACACGAGGTAGTAGCAGAACGCGACGCCGGCCATGAACAGCACGGTGCTGGCGATGACGATGGGCAGCGCGAGGCGCTTTTCGCGGTCATAGAGGCCGGGCGCGACGAAGGCCCAGGCTTCGTACAGCAGGTACGGCAGCGCCACCAGGAACGCGACCAGCGCGGTCACCTTCATCGGCACCAGGAACGGCGTCACCACCCCGGTGGCGATCATCCTGGCGCCTTCGGGCAGCGCTTTCATCAGCGGCGCAGCAAGAAAGTCGTAGATCGGTCCGGCGCCCGGCCACAGGAAGATGGCGACGAACACGATGGCGAAGGCGATCAGCGCGCGCATCACGCGCGTGCGCAACTCGACCAGGTGCGAGACGAAGGTCTCCTGCGTACTCATGGCTTGTGCTGTTCTTCGATCGCCGTCGCCGCCTGCGGCGGCGGCGGCGAAACTTCGGCTTGCGCCTTCGCCTCGGCAGCCGCATTCAGCTCTGCCTCGGTCTGGCTCAACTCCGTCGTCACGGTGGACTCGAACCCGCTCGCCGCCTCCTGCACCGAATCACGCATCTTGCGCAGCTCGTCGAGTTCCACCTCGCGGTTGATGTCCGCCTTGACATCGGACACGTAGCGCTGCATCCGCCCGGCGAGGTGCCCGAGCGTGCGCGCCACGCGCGGCAGGCGCTCCGGGCCGATCACGATCAGCGCCACCAGCGCGATGACCATCAACTCAGTGAATCCGATGTCGAACATGGGGGGCGGTCGAGAAACAAAGGGCGCCCGTAGGCGCCCGCGTCAGGCTGGGGGAAAGGCGCTCAGGCCTTCGATTCGGTCTTGCTCTTGACTTCGCCCTCGACCGTCTTGCCGGTGACCTGCGGCGCGCCTTCGGCCGCCTTGTCGCCGCCTTCGCGCACGCCGTCCTTGAAGCCGCGCACCGCGCCGCCCAGGTCCGCGCCGATGTTGCGCAGCTTCTTGGTGCCGAACACCAGCATCACGATGACGAGAACGATCAGCCAGTGCCAGATGCTGAACGAGCCCATGTTTGCCTCCTACTTTCGTCTCAGGATCATCGGACCCAGCGGATCCGGCCCACCGACCACGTGCATGTGCACATGATACACCTCCTGCAGTCCCACCCGGCCGGTGTTGATGATGCTGCGAAAGCCGTCGGCCGCGCCCTGTTGCCTTGCCAGCTCGCCCGCGAGCGCCAGCATCTTGCCCAATGCCGGGCGGTGCGCCTCGCCGGTTTCGTACAGCGTCGCCACGTGCGCTTTCGGGATGATGAGGAAATGCACCGGTGCCACCGGGCGGATGTCGTGGAAGGCGAGCACTTCGTCGTCCTCGTACACTTTTTTCGCCGGGATTTCGCCCCGCACGATCTTGCAGAACAGGCAGTTCGGATCGCTCATCGCTTCTTGCGCGCCGCCTTCTCGTCGATGCCGGAGATGCCTTCGCGCCGGTGCAATTCGGCCAGCACGTCGCCCGGCCCCAGGCCGTGGCGCGCGAGCAGGATCAGGCAGTGGAACCACAGGTCCGCGATTTCGCGCACCAGATGCAATCGGTCGCCGGATTTCGCCGCCAGCACCGTCTCGGTGGCCTCCTCGCCGATCTTCTTCAGCACGGCGTCCTCGTCGTTCCCGAGCAGGCCGGCGACGTAGGATTTTCTTGCGTCGCCACCCCTGCGCTGCTCGATGGTGGCGGCGATGCGTTCCAGGGTTTCAGCCAGTCCGAGTTTCATTTTTCGCCGTAGATGAGCTTCGGGTCCTTGAGCACCGGATCCATGCTCACCCATCTCCCGTCTTCGAGTTTGCGGAAAAAACAGCTTTCGCGGCCGGTATGACAGGCGATGCCGCCCGCTTGTTCCACCTTGAGCAGAATCGCGTCGGCGTCGCAGTCCAGGCGCAGTTCCAGCACTTTCTGCGTATGGCCCGATTCCTCGCCCTTGCGCCATCGCTTGTTGCGCGAGCGCGACCAGTAGACAGCTTGCATGCGTTCCACGGTTTCCTTCAGGGCCTCCCGATTCATCCAGGCGACCATGAGGATTCTTCCCGAGGAGGCATCTTGCGCCACTGCGGTGATCATGCCCTCCTTGTTCCAGGGCACCTCGTCGAGCCAATTCACAACCGCACCTCGATGCCGCGCGCGCGCATGTGTTCCTTCGCAGCACGCACGGTGAAATCGCCGAAGTGGAACACGCTCGCGGCGAGCACCGCGTCCGCCTTGCCCTCGAGCACGCCCGCGGCGAGGTGCTGCATGCTGCCGACGCCGCCGGAGGCGATCACCGGCACGCTGACGGCTTCGGCCACCGCCCTGGTGAGCGCGAGGTCGAAGCCATCGCGCGTGCCGTCGCGGTCCATGCTGGTGAGCAGGATCTCGCCCGCGCCGCTCGCCACCATGCGCCGTGCCCAGTCTACTGCGTCGATCCCCGTGGCCTTGCGCCCGCCATGCGTGTACACCTCCCAGCCGCCGCCTGCCTTGTGTTTCGCGTCGATGGCCACCACGATGCACTGGTTGCCGACCTTGCCGGCGGCCTCCTCGACCAGCGCCGGGTTCTGCACGGCGGCGGTATTGATCGACACCTTGTCGGCACCCGCGTTGAGCAGCCTGCGCACGTCCTCGACCCTGCGCACGCCGCCGCCCACCGTCAGCGGGATGAACACCTGCGCCGCCACCGCTTCGATGACGTGCAGCAGGATGTCGCGCTCGTCCGAACTCGCGGTGATGTCGAGGAAGCAGAGCTCGTCGGCGCCTTCCGCGTCATAGCGTGCCGCGATCTCCACCGGGTCGCCCGCGTCGCGCAGGTCGACGAAATTGACGCCTTTCACGACCCGACCCGCGGTGACGTCCAGGCAGGGAATCACGCGCTTGGCGAGGCCCATTACTTGCCGACCGCCTTGTCGGCGGCAGCCTGCGCCTTCTTGAAGTCGATCTTGCCCTCGTACAGCGCACGCCCGGTGATCGCGCCGATCACGCCTTCGGGCACCAGCCGCTCGCACACCGTTTGCAAGTCCTTGAGGCTGTTCAGCCCCCCCGAGGCGATGATCGGAATCTTGATCGCCTGCGCCAGCTTGAGCGTGGCCTCGATGTTGATGCCGGTCATCATGCCGTCGCGGCCGATGTCGGTGTACACGAGGGCCTCCACCCCGAAGTCCTCGTACTTCTTCGCCAGGTCTGCGACATCGTGCCCGGTCATCTTCGACCAGCCATCGACGGCGACCTTGCCCTCCTTGGCGTCCAGCCCGGCGATGATGTGGCCGGGAAAGGCGTAGCTCGCGTCCGACAGGAAACCCGGGTTCTTCACCGCGGCGGTGCCGATGATCACAAAGGTGACGCCGGCGTCGATGTAGGCCTCGATGGTGTCCAGGTCGCGAATGCCCCCGCCGAGCTGGATCGGCAGGGCGTCGCCGACCGCCTTGATCATCTCGCGGATCACCTTTTCGTTCTTCGGCCGGCCGGCCACCGCACCGTTCAGGTCGACCACGTGCAGCCGACGCGCGCCCTGCGCCGCCCAGTGCTTCGCCATGGCGACCGGGTCGTCCCCGAACACGGTGGCCGTGGACATGTCGCCCTGCTGCAAGCGCACGCAGCGGCCGTCTTTCAGGTCAATTGCCGGGATGATCAGCACTCGGTGCAGCGAAACGCCTTAGAAGGCTAGGGCCGCCATTGGACAAAGTTGGAGAGCAAGCGGAGCCCGGCGGCTTGGCTTTTTTCCGGGTGGAACTGCACGGCGAAGATGTTATCGCGCGCAATCGCGCAGGTAAAGGCGACTCCGTACTCGCAGGTCGCCGCCACCAGGCCGGCTTCCGCGGGTGCCGGGTAGTAGCTGTGCACGAAATAGAAGCGCTCGCCGCTCGGAATGCCGGACCAGAGCGCATGCGGCCTCACCTGGCGCACCTCGTTCCAGCCCATGTGCGGCACCTTCAGCCCGGCCATGCGCGCCGCCGGAAAACGCGGCACGCCGCCGGCGAGCAGCCCGAGGCCGGGCGTGTCGCCCTCCTCGCCGCGCTCGAACAGCATCTGCATGCCGATGCAGATGCCGAGGAAGGGCTTGGTGCGGGCCGCCTCGATCACCGCATCGCGCGCCCC
>JAABQT010000095.1 GCA_011391295.1 Betaproteobacteria bacterium | reverse complement strand
CCGGCCGTTCTCCTGGTTCGAGCGCAACGTCATCCAGCGCGTGCCGCCCAGGTATCCCGGCTACATGCGCCGCGTCTACCCGGGATTCCTGCAGCACATGGGCTTCGTGGCGATGAACCCCGATCGCCACCTGGATGCGCACTGGGAATACTTCAACCACCTGATTGCGAACGACGACGACTCGGCCGACCGGCATCGCGAGTTCTACGACGAGTACAACGCGGTGATGGATCTTCCCGCCGAGTACTACCTCGACACGGTGAAGGCGGTGTTCCAGGACTTCGCGCTGCCCAAGGGGCGCATGTTCATCCGCGAGCAGCTGGTGCGCCCGCAGAACATCCGCGCCACGGCGCTGCTCACCATCGAGGGCGAACTCGACGACATCTCGGGCAACGGCCAGACCGAGGCCGCGCACCTGCTGTGCCTGAACATCCCGCGCGAGCGGCGCAGCCACTACCTCGCGCCGCGCGTCGGCCACTACGGCATCTTCAGCGGCCGCCGCTGGCGCGAAACCATCTACCCCAGAGTCAGGGACTTCATCCGCGCCGCCTAAATGGGGACAGACCTCATTTTTCTCATTTACAACTCAAGACGGTGTGGGCATCGGCCTTAAGCGGAGGTTTTCAAAACGGTCTCCGCTTTTCTGGCCCGATGAATCTCCGGGCCGGAAAAGCGGAGATCATGGTGATGCGAGCGGAGGCTCCGACCTGTAAGTGGCGCTTGGCCTTTCGGGGCTGCAACGCGACTTCGCAAATGAGAAAAATGAGGTCTGTCCCCATTTAAAGTTTCAGTTCCTTCCACATCGCGTCCACCTTCTTTTTCACCGCATCGTCCATGGCGATCGGCCGGCCCCAGGTGCGGGAGGTTTCGCCCGGCCATTTGGAAGTCGCATCGATGCCCATCTTGGAGCCCAGGCCCGCCACCGGGCTGGCGAAGTCGAGATAATCGATCGGCGTGTTCTCGACGATCAGCGTGTCGCGCGCGGGATCGACACGCGTGCTGATGGCCCACACCACTTCCTTCCAGTCGCGGATGTCGATGTCCTCGTCCACCACCACGATGAACTTGGTGTACATGAACTGGCGCAGGAAGCTCCAGATGCCGAACATCACGCGCTTGGCATGCCCCGGGTACTGTTTCTTCAGGCTCGCCACTGCAAGACGATACGAACAGCCCTCGGGCGGCAGGTAGAAGTCCGCGATCTCCGGGAATTGCCTGGAGAGCAGCGGCACGAACACTTCGTTCAGCGCCACGCCGAGCATCGCCGGTTCGTCGGGCGGCTTGCCGGTGTAGGTGGAATGGTAGATGGGGTCGCGCCGCAGGGTGATGCGCTCCACCGTGAGCACCGGGAATTGCTCGGCTTCGTTGTAGTAACCGGTATGGTCCCCGTGCGGGCCTTCGAGCGCCATGTCCCCGGGCTGAATCGCGCCTTCGAGCACGATTTCCGCGCGCGCAGGCACCTGCAGGTCGCTGCCGATGCATTTCACCAGCTCGGTGCGCGCGCCGCGCAGCAGTCCCGCAAACTGGTATTCGCCCAGGGTATCGGGCACCGGCGTCACCGCGGCAAGCGTGGTTGCCGGATCGGCGCCCAGCGCCACGGCGACGGGAAACGGCTGGCCCGGGTGCGCCATCTGATGGTCGCGGAAATCCAGCGCGCCGCCTCGGTGCGCGAGCCAGCGCAGGATGACGCGGTTCGGTCCGATCACCTGCTGGCGGTAAATGCCGAGGTTCTGGCGCGCCTTGAGCGGCCCGCGCGTGACTGTCAGGCCCCAGGTGATGAGCGGCCCCGCGTCGCCCGGCCAGCAGGTCTGCACCGGCAGGCGCGAGAGGTCCACGTCCTTGCCCTCCCACAACGTCTCCTGGCAGGGCGCGGACGACACCGTCTTTGGAGCCATGTCGAACACCTTGCCCGCCAGGCGCGCCAACTGCGGCAGCTTCTGCGCGACCTCGCGCAGGCTCCTGGGCGCATCAGGCTCGCGCAGCGCGGCGAGCAATCGCCCGATATCCCGTAAGGCGGGCGTGGGGTCTACGCCCGCCTCCACGCCCATCGCCAGGGCAATGCGCTCCACGGTGCCGAACAGGTTGCCGAGCACCGGCATGGCGGGATCGGCGTAGCCCGCGGGCCGCTCGAACAGGAGCGCCGGCCCGCCCGCGCGCAGCACGCGGTCGCAGACCTCGGTCATCTCCAGGTTCGGGGACACCGGCGCGCCGATGCGCTTCAGCCCGCCCAGCGCCTCCAGCTTGCCGAGGAACTCGCGCAGGTCCGCGTAATGCACGTCAGGGCGCGCGCTTGGCCACGCGCTCGGCGAGCAGCTCGGAGAAATCGAGCAGCGCGCGGTTCTGGCCGCGCACCGGGTAGGCACGCTCCGCCGCAGGCAGCATGAGGACGAGCGTGGTGGTGCCGATCCAGCCGAACACGATCATCGCCGCCCCGCCGGCAAAGCAGGCGAAAGCCGCCACCGGCAGCAAGGCGGCGAAGGCCTCGAGCGCGCGCAGAGCGCCGCGCAGCAATTCGCCGATGGACTGGCCCCCGGCCACCTCGGCCGCGGCAGTCGCGGCGAAATCGCGCAGCGGCCCGGACGCGGCATATAGCGCCAGCGCCACCAGCATCAGCGCCACACCCCCGCCGATGCGCTGCTCGTGGCGCTCGTAGGAAACGCGCACTGCGGCGACGGCGGCCAGGGGAACGCTCTCCATGTATCCCACGCCGTGGTGCAGCAGGCGCGAGGCGTAGAGCGACAATTCCGTGCCGCGCAGCGGTCCGGAGGCGAAATTGAAAGTGACGATCGGAGTTTCGGTCGACAGGCTCATCTAATGGCGTATGCGGAAACGATGCCGCCGAACACTGCGGCGCCCACCCAGTTGTTGTGGCGAAAGGCCTTGAAGCAGCCTTCGCGCGAGCGCTCGCGTATGAGGAGGAAATGATATCCCATCAGCGCGCCGGCGAGCGCCAGTCCCGCGTAAAAGGGCCAGGAAAGGTTGCGCATCACGCCGACCGCGGCGAGCAGCAGCAGCATGCCCGCGTAGCCCGCCATCACGCCCGCAACGTCGTAGCGCCCGAGCGTCAGCGCGGAGGTGCGCATGCCGATGCCCGCATCGTCGTCGCGATCCACCATCGCGTACTCGGTGTCGTAGGCGAAGGCGTAGCAGATATTTGCGCCGAGCAGCACCCAGCACTCCGCGGGCAGGCGATTCTGCAGCACCGCGTAGGCCATGGGGATGCCGAAGCCGAAGGCCACCCCGAGGTACAGCTGCGGCAGGACGAAGAAACGCTTGGTGAGCGGGTAGGTCAGGGCGATGGCGAGCGCGACGACGGAGAGCGTGAGCGCCAGCCGGTTGAGCATCAGCACCAGGCCGAACGCGGCCGCGGCGAGCAGCGCCGCCAGCACCAGGGCCTCTGCGGGCCGGATCTCGCCCGCGGCAAGCGGGCGGTCGCGCGTGCGCGCGACCTGCGCGTCGAAGCGGCGGTCGAAATAGTCGTTCACCGCGCAGCCCGCCGAGCGCATGAGCAGCGTGCCGACGCAGAAGATGGCGATGATTTCCACCGGCGGCAGGCCGTGCGCGGCGAGCCACAACGCCCACAGCGTCGGCCAGAGCAGGAGCAGCGTGCCGATCGGCTTGTCCAGCCGCAACAGCCGCTCGTAGGCGTCGATCCGCTGTTCGACCAAGGCCCAGTTCATCGCCACAGTTTAGCCTGCGCCTCTAGACCCTGGGGTACTCGGCGCGCGCGCCGAGCCAGCGCTCGATGTGGCTGCGCGCGAACGCCTCGTCGGCATCGAGCAGTTCCTCGGCGGCGGCACGCGCCGCTTCGGCGAGGTCCGCGTCCCCGACCGGGTCGGCAAAGCGCAGCAGCGGCTCGCCACTCTGGCGCTCGCCCATGAATTCCCCAGGGCCGCGCAGGCGCAGGTCCTCCTCGGCGATGGCGAAGCCATCGGCGTTCTCGTAGATCACCTTGAGGCGCGAGCGCGCCGCCTCGGACAGCGGCTCCACGAACAGCAGGATGCAGTCGCTCGCGCGCGCGCCGCGGCCGATGCGCCCGCGCAGCTGGTGCAGTTGCGCCAGACCGAAGCGCTCGGCGTGCTCGATCACCATCAGGGAGGCATTGGGCACATCCACGCCGACCTCGATCACCGTGGTGCACACCAGAAGCTGCGTCTGCCCGAGCGCGAACGCCTGCATTGCCCCCGCCTTTTCCGCCGGCGACAGGCGCCCGTGCACCAATCCCACCTTCAGTGCCGGCAGCTCGCGCCGCAACTCCTCGAACGCATCGAGCGCGGCCTGCAGATCCTTGTCGCGGGATTCCTCGATTACCGGGCACACCCAGTAGGCCTGCTGCCCGTCGGCGCAGGCGGCGCGGATGCGCTCGAGCACCTCGGCGCGGCGCGCGGCCGACGCGAGGCGCGTGGTCACCGGCTTTCTCCCCGGCGGCAGCTCGTCGATCACCGAGACGTCCAGGTCGGCGTGATAGGTCATGGACAGGGTGCGCGGGATCGGCGTCGCGCTCATCATCAGCTGGTGCGCCGCGGCGCGCTCGCTCTTGCGGCGCAGCTCCAGGCGCTGCTTCACGCCGAAGCGGTGCTGTTCGTCGACGATGGCCAGGGCGAGGCGCGCGAATTCGACGCCCTCCTGGAACAGCGCCTGGGTGCCGATGGCGATGTGCGCCGACCCCGCGGCGATGGCCTTGCGCGCCGCCTTGCGCTCCGCGGCGGGCAGCGCGCCGTGCAGCCACGCGATCTCCACCCCGAGCGGCGCGAGCCAGGACGAGAACTTGCGGTAGTGCTGCTCGGCGAGGATCTCGGTGGGCGCCATCACCGCCGCCTGCGTGCCGGCATCCACCGCGGCGAGGCAGCAGATCGCGGCGACGATGGTCTTGCCGCTGCCGACATCGCCCTGCAGCAGGCGCTGCATCGGATGCGGCTGCGCGAGATCGCGCAGCAGCTCGGCCATCACCCGGCTCTGCGCGCGCGTGAGCCGGAACGGCAGCTTGCCGAGGAAACGCCGCAGCAGCGGGCCGTTCGCCGGCAGCGCCGGCGCATCGCGCGCGCGGCGCTTGCGGTAGGCGAGGCGCAGCTGCAGCTGCTGCGCCAGCAGCTCGTCGAATTTCACCCGCCGCCAGGCCGCAGCGACATCCGCGCCCGGCGGCGGCGCATGCAGCAGGCGGACGCTGGCCTCCAGCGGCGCGAGCGCGAGGCGCTCTCGCAGCGCCGCCGGCAGCGTGTCCTCGATCGCTTCGTGCGCCAGCGCCTCGAGCACCAGCTTGCGCAAGGTCGCCTGCCCGAGGCCGCTGGTGGTCGGGTAGACCGGGGTGAGCGCCGAGGGCAGCGGCTCCCCCGGCGCGACGATGCGATAGCGGGGATGGATCATTTCGGCGCCCTGTCGCCCCGGCCTCACTTCGCCGTACGCGCGCACCTGCGATCCTTCCTCGATGGCGCGTTCGAACTGCCGGGTCTGGCTGCCGTAGAAATTGAGGAAGCGCAGCGCGAGGCCTTCGCAGCGCACCACCAGCTGCCGCTTGGGCCTGAAGGCAATTTCGGTGCCCAGCACCGGCGCCTGCACCAGCACGGGCACGCCCGCGGCCGCCTCGCCCAGGGGCGTGAGGTGCGTCTCGTCCTCGTAGCGCAGCGGCAGGTGCAGCACCAGGTCGCGCCGCGAGCGGATGCCGAGCCGGGCGAGTTTCCTTGCCGTCGCGGCGGGCGGCTCGCGCTTCAACCGGCGTGCAGGATGGCGTCGATCTCGACCAGCGCGCCGCGCGGCAGGCTGGCGACGCCGAGCGCCGCGCGCGCCGGGAACGGCTTGCCGAGGTGCTGCGCCATGATCTCGTTGACCCTGGCAAAGTGCGCGAGGTCGGTGAGGTACACGGTCATGCGCACCGTGCGCTCCAGTCCGAGGCCGGCGGCCTTGGCGACCGCGGCGAGGTTGGCGAACACGCGCTGGATCTGCGCGTCGATGCCTTCGACCAGCTGCATGGTTTTCGGGTCCAGGCCGATCTGGCCCGAGAGGTACACGGTGTCGCCGGCGCGGATCGCCTGCGAGTAGGCGCCGATCGCCGCGGGCGCCTCGGCGGTGTGGATCGCGGTTTTCATGACGTGGGTGGGGTTTACAATCGCCTTGCCCATCTTAGCCCAAATGCCCGCACCGCTGATCGCCAACCTGGAAAAGCTGCTCGGCACGCCGCGCGACGGCGCGCTGCTGCGCTACTCCCTGGGCACCGAGCACCTGAAGGCCGGCAATCTCGAGATGGCGTTGACGCAGTTGCGCGAGGCCGTGGCGCGCGACCCGAAGTACTCGGCGGCGTGGAAGGCCCTGGGCCGGGCGCTCGCCGACGCGGGCCGCGAGGACCAGGCGCACGCGGCCTGGACGCAAGGCATCGAGGCCGCGCGCGCCAAAGGCGACAAGCAGGCCGAGAAAGAGATGACGGTGTTCGCGCGCCGACTGGAGAACAAGC
>JAABQT010000094.1 GCA_011391295.1 Betaproteobacteria bacterium | reverse complement strand
TCCACGGGTGAAAGTCGCCGTGCACCTGGCGCAGCCGCTGCGTTTTCGCTTTCAGCCGCCAGCGCCACTCGAGGCAGCGCCGCTCGATCTCGCGCACGCTCGCCACCAGCGGCCCCTCCGGGTAGCTGTCGGCGACGCCGAAGATGCACTCGCCGTGGCCGAGCAGGTCGCGCACCCGGCGCACGTACAGGCCCGGGTCGGGGCCGGCAACGCGATGGATCTCGACCAGGTAGTCGCACAGCGCGTCGGCGCGCGCGAAGTCCTGCGCCAAGCCGGCCGCCCCGCCGCGCAGGCGCAGCAGGTCGCCGGCGTACTCGCTTCCTTCCACGAACGGCGCGAGCATGAACAGTTCTTCGGCGCTGCCGAGCGATTCGAGCGCGCCGCCGGCGCGCACGGTGCCGACGTCGAGCGAAGGCACGTGCCGCGGCAGGTGGTTGAAGGCGCCGTGCGCCCAGAGCAGGAGCTGCGCCCGGTCGGCCATGTGCTCGTGGCCGAAAGGGCCGGGGCGCACGGTTTCGAGCACTGCGCGCCGCGGCGCGCCGGCGAGTTCGTAGTCGAGGCGCAGCGGCACGCCGTAGCCGTAGCCCTTGTCGCCCTGGCGGCCGCCGCCGAGCGGCGTGACGCGCACGTTCGCCACCTCTGCCGCGTGCAGCGTGCGCAGGTAATCCTGCAGGGCGGACGGCGTGAAGGGAGTGAGCGTCATGGTGCATGTCTCCTTGAGCCGAGTCTGGGTGCTGGGCGGCGCGCCGCGTTGACCTCGATCAAGCCCGGTCTGTGGCACCGAAGTCCATCGAGTAGGATGCCGAAGGATGCAAACAATCACCGGACGCAGCGCTTTTGTCCGCCTGCTCGTCGAGGAAGGCGTCACCCACCTGTTCGGCAACCCGGGCACCACCGAACTGGCGATCATGGAGGTGGTGCCCGATTTCCCGCAACTGCGCTACGTGCTGGGACTGCACGAGTCGGTGGTGGTGGCGATGGCCGACGGCTACGCGCGCGCCTCGAACCGGCTCGTGGCGGCGAACGTGCACGTCGCGCCGGGACTGGGCAACGCGATGGGCGCGCTCTACAACGCCAACTTCTCGGGCTCGCCGATCATCCTCACCGCCGGGCAGCAGGAGCAGGGGCACGGACTGACCGAGCCGCTGCTGTACGCACCGCTGGTGCCGGTGGCCACGCCCTTCGTCAAGTGGGCGGTGGAGGCGACGCGGGTCGAAGACCTGCCGCGCATCGTGCGGCGCGCGGCCAAGGTCGCGCTCACGCCGCCCACCGGGCCGGTGTTCATCTCGCTGCCCGGCGACGTCCTCGAGCAGCAAGCCGAACTCGATCTGGGCGCGCCGACGCGCATCGATGCACGCACCCGCCCCGCGGACCAGGCGCTCGCGCAGCTCGCGCGCAGGCTGCTCGCGGCGACCAACCCGGTGATCCTCGCCGGGCAGGAGCTCTCGATCCACGACGCCTTCGCCGAAGCCACCGAGCTTGCCGAGCTGATCGGCGCCGGCGTCTACCAGCAATCGGTGCCCTACGCGGCGCAGTATCCGAGCGGGCATCGCGCCTACCTCGGCGCCCTCACGCGCGTGCAGAAATCGGTGCGCGCCGCACTCGAGCCATTCGACCTGCTGGTCTGCCTGGGCGCGGACCTGCTGCGCATGTCGGTGCACAGCCCGCTCGCGCCGCTGCGCGCGGACCTGCCGGTGATCCACATCAGCGAACGCGACTGGGAGATCGGCAAGAACTACGCCACCGAGTTGGCGATCCACGCCAACGTGAAGGAAACGCTGCGCGCGCTGCTGCCGCTCCTGCGCGGCCTGCGCAGCGCCGATGCGGCCGCGGCCGCCGCGCGGCGCCTCGCCGCGCTCGCGCCGCGCAACTGGAACGCGCAGCGCGGCCAGGCACGCCTCGCGGCGCTGGAGGCGGCCGAGGAACAGCCGATCGATCCGCGCTACCTGATGCTGCGCATCGCCGAGTCCCTGCCCGCGGACGCGGTGGTGGTCGAGGAGGCGCTGACCTCGAGCACCACGCTGCCCGCGTTGCTCGAGCAGCGCGACCCGAAGAGCTTCTACGGCCTGGCCAGCGGCGGACTCGGCTTCGCGCTCCCCGGCGCGATCGGCGTGAGCCTCGCGCTCCCGGGGCGGCCCGTGGTGGCAGTGGTCGGCGACGGCTCCGCGCTGTACGGCATCCAGGCGCTGTGGACCGCGGCGCACCTCGCGCTGCCGGTCACCTATGTCATCGCCAACAATCGCGGCTATCGCATCCTCAAGGAGCGGCTGGTGTCGATGCGCAACACCGACCGGTTCGTCGGCATGGACATCCGCGACCCGGTGATCGACTACACGGGGCTCGCTGCATCGATGGGCGTGCCGGCGCGGCGCATCACCGATCCCGCGGACATCGCGCCGGCGCTGCGCGACGCGATAGCGAGCAGGCGCCCGCGCCTGCTCGAGGTGATGGTGGCCGACGGCTTCGGCACCTGAGCGCAGCCTCAGTGCGACATCAGCACCGGCACGGTCATCGCTTCGAGCATGCTGCGCGTCGCGCCGCCCAGCACCAGCTCGCGCACTCGTGAGTGGCCGTAGGCGCCCATGACGATGAGGTCGGCGCTGGAGTCGGCGGCACGCGACAGGATCTGCCCGCCAACCTCGTAGCCCGCCCCGCTTTGCCGGTGCACGGTCACCTTCACGCCGTGCCTGGCGAGGTACAAGGCGATGTCCGCGCCCGGCTGCTCGCCGTGGTCGCGCCGTCCACGCTCGGGATCGAAGGCGCTCACCTCGACCGCCTCGGCGCGCTGCAGGAACGGCAGCGCGTCGCTCACGGCGCGCGCTGCCTCGCGCCCCGCGTCCCAGGCGATGAGCACGCGCTTGCCGAGCGCGGCGAAGCGGCCCGCGTAGGGCACGAACAGCACCGGCCGGCCGGCGGAGAGCGCCAACTCGTCGGCGAGCCCGCGCAGGTCGCCTTCGTCCTGCGCCTCGGGCTGGCCCGCGACCACCAGGTCGGCGTAGCGCGCGCTCTGGCGCACCGCGGCGTCCGCATCGCCGTCCGACACGCGCCACTCCGCGCTCGTGTCGCCGTGCTTCCTGGTCGCGTCGCGAAAGCGCGCCTCGGCCTGGCTTGCGCGCTCGGCGCGGCGCTGACCCAGCATCTCGCGCACTGTCGGCCCCGCCTCGGCGAGCGCATACGATGGAATGTACGGCGCACCCGGGGCGTACAGCCCGATGAGGTGCGCGTCGAACTGCGCCGCCAGGCCGAACGCGAGATCGAGCCGCTCGGCGCAGCGCGGGCGATGGTCGAGATGGACGAGGATCGTCTTGTAGGACATGGTCGTTTCCCTGTTTTTCGCTAGGGCGCCTCGCGGCGCAGGAGCGCGATGAAGGGCATCGCGCGCAGTGCCCAAGGCACAGAGGCCTGCGCTCACCGGCGCCCGAGCAGGATGCCGACGATCAAGCCGACGCCGGCGGCGACGCCGACCGCGGTCCAGGGATTCTCGTGCACCTGGTGGTCCACTTCCCGCGCCGCCTCCCTGGCGCGCGCTTGCGCGGCCTCGCCCGCCTCCTGCATGCGCGCGCGTGCGGCACGCAGCGATTCCTCGGCGCGCACGCGCACTTTCTCGACGCGCTCGCCGGTCTGGCTGGCAGTGGCTTTGAGCAATTCCTCCGCGTCCGCAACGACGGCGCGCAGGTCGTGCATCAGTTTGTCGGTGCTGGCGTGTTGCATGGCGTGCTCCCGTGGGTCTGGTTCAGTCCAGCTTACAGCGTAGGCGCGCGGCAGCAGCCGCTGTTGACGTGGATCAAACGACCCGCACGCCACTCGCCTCCTGCATCAGCGCAAGCCAGCGGCGATAGCGCGCGCGCAGCGCCTCGTCACGCGACGGCGCGAACACTTCCTCCTGCGGCGCCGTGTTCCAGCTCGCGGGCCGGCCGGCCGCCAGGTAGGCGATGCCGCGCGCGCTCGCTTCCGGGTCCTCGCGCCGGATGACCGGCAGGCCGCTGACCGCGGCGAGCCGCCGGCACAGGCCGTCCAGGCGCGATACGCCGCCGCTCACGCGGATGCGCCGTGCGGGCGGCACGTAGCACGCCATGTGGTCGATGTTCGCCTGCAAGAGGAAAGCGATGCTCTCCACCACCGCCACCGCCTTCTGCCATGGCTCGCCTTCGCCTTCGAAGCGCGACGCGAAATCCGCCTTCCAGAACGGCCCGCCCAGGCCGGCGATGCCGTTGAGGAAGAGGGGCGGCGGCACGCTGCGCTCGAGCCAGGCCGGCAGTTGCGCCGTGACGTCCGCGATGCCCAGTGTTTCCTGCAGCCACGCGAGCGCCGTGCCCGCGCCGTTCACGTTGCCCTCCACCATGTACACGGTGGTCGCGCCGTCCGCCAGGATGATGCCGGTCAGCTGGCGCGGCACGTGGCCGGGCGCGCGCGTGAGCGCGCGCTGCACGAAGGCGCTGGTGCCGATGTTGACGTAAGCGCAGTCCTCCTCCGGCCAGCCGAAGGCGAACACTGCGGCCGACTGGTCGCCGTTCACCGCCGTCAGCGGCACCGAGATACCGGCGGTCTCGAGCGTGCCCCAGGCGTGCACGGTGGGCGCGCTGTGCGGCAGGAATCCCGCCGGCAGGCCGAAGAGCGCGAGCAGCTCCGGGTCCCAGTCGCGCGTATGGATGTTCCAAAGCTGCGTGCGCGCGGCGCATTGCGGCTCGGCGGCGAGCGGCTGCTCCTTGAGCAGGCGGAACACGAGGAAACTCGCCATCGGCCCCCAGGCGAGCGTGCCCGCCTCGCGCGCCGCGCGCACCGCGGGCAGGTGCTCGAGCGCCCAGCGCAGTTTGCTCGCGCCGTAGTGCGGCGACAGGACCAGGCCGGTCTTGCGGTGCACCGCGTCGCCGTGCACGGCCGCCAATTGCGCGATCCAGGCGTGTGCGCGCCGGTCCTGCCAGCTGAAGATGGGCGACAGCGCGCTCCCGGTCGCGCGATCCCAGCACACCGCGTTCGAGCGCTGGCTGGCGAGGCCGGCGCAGGAGATCTCGTCTTTGCGCGCGCCAAGCTGCGACACCGCCAGCGCCACCGCGTCGAACACCGAAGCGACCACCTCTTCGCCATCCTGCTCCGCCCAGTCCGGCTGCGGATGCGACAGGGAGATCTCGCGCGTGCCTTGGGCAAGGATGCGGCCGGTGCGATCCACCACCAGCGCGCGGCTCGCGTGCGTGCCCTGGTCGATGGCGAGGGTCAGACTCATACTAAGATGCTAAACATATGGCGCGCATTGGTGTGATCGGCGGCGGGGCCTTCGGCACCGCGATGGCCTGCGTGGTTCGCAGATCGGGGCACGACATCACCCTCTGGGCGCGGGAGCCGGAGGTGGTCGAGGACATCAACGGCCAGGGCGTGAATCCGCATTTCCTCCCCGGCGTGCGGCTGCCCGCCGGGATCCGCGCGACCAACGACATGGCCGAAGCCGTCGCCGGCGCGGAGTTCCTGCTGCTCGCGCCGCCCGCGCAGCGCATGCGCGAGATCGCGACCCGGCTCGCACCGCTCCTGGCGCCCGGCACGCCGGTGGTGAGCTGCTCCAAGGGCCTCGAGCGCGGCAGCCTCGCAATGATGCCGGAAGTGCTGGCCCAGGCGCTGCCGCGCTCGCCCGCGCTGGTCCTCTCGGGCCCTTCCTTCGCACGCGAGCTTGGCAATGAACTGCCCTGCGGCGTGGCGCTCGCCTGCGCCGATGCGGCACTGGCGCGGCGCCTCGCGCAGCTCATCGCCAACCGGAATTTCGGCGTGCAGGCGAACGACGACCCGGTCGGCACCGCGATCGGCGGCGTGATGAAGAACGTGGTGGCGATCGCCAGCGGCGTCCTCGCCGGCAGGAAGCTGGGGGAGAATGCGCGCGCGACGATGGTCACGGTCGGCCTCGCCGAGGCGGTGCGCCTCGGGCTGGCGCGCGGCGCGCGGCGCGAAACCTTCGACGGCCTCGCCGGCATCGGCGACATGATGCTCACCGCCAACAGCCTGCAGTCGCGCAACACCTCGCTCGGCTTCGCGCTCGGCGAGGGCAGCAAGCTCGAGGAGGTGCTCGCGGGGCGCAAGGAAGTCACCGAAGGCGCATTCTCCGCCGAGGCGGTGGTGACGCTTGCGCAGCGGCTCGGCGTGCAGATGCCGGTGTCGCAGGCGGTGGACGCGTTGCTCAACCACGGCGCCGGGCTGGACGCGACCGTGCAGCGCCTGACGGCAGCTTTCGGCGGCTAGCGCAGCTCGAGCCTCACAGGCTGGTGGTCCGAGGCGTCGGTGGCGGCGTCCATGTCGATGCAGGCGATGCGCCGCGCCACGTCGGGGGTGAGCGCGAAGTAGTCGCGGCAGTGGCCGCCCCTGGGCCATTGCACGCGATCGAAGAGTCCCGTGGTCGGCGGATCGGGCTCGCCGGGACGCGTGGCGCGCCAGGCGTCCACCAGCGGCGGCTGGAACAGGGCCTTGTACTCCGCGTCGTCTGGCAGGATGTTGAAG
>JAABQT010000093.1 GCA_011391295.1 Betaproteobacteria bacterium | reverse complement strand
CTAAAGTATTTCAAGTGGATCGACGCCCAGCCGGCGGGAACTACGAAGGCAATGGCAGCGCACTAGGCCGCCGCCCGGCGCCTCAGTGCCGCTTGGTGCCGATGAGAATCACCGCGCCCACGACGATGAGGGCGCCGACCATCTGGCGCGGCTCCACAGTCTGGCCGAGGATCGCCCAGCCAAGGATCAGCGCCGCGATAGGCTCGAAATTCAGCGCCGCGGTATTGCTCGCCGCCGCAAGGCGCGGCACCACTGTGAAGATGGCCGTGATGGCGGTGCCATAGAGCACGGTCAGCAGCACCAGCCCGAACCAGCCGGTGCCGTCCGCGGGCAGCGCGAGCGCCGAGCTCGCCGCGCCGGCCAGTCCCACCGCCACCGCGGTCGCGCCCATCATGAGCAGCGTGCGCAGCCGCCCGTCGACGTGCTTGAGGTGCCGCGTGGTGAGGAACAGCACCAGCGCAAACGAGGTGGACGCACCGAGCGCCCAGCCCACGCCAACACCGATCTGGGCCCAGCGACCGGCGATCGCCTCGAGCGTGCCCACGATGTCGAGCGCCAGCACCAGGCCGACGAGCGCGAGCGGCATCGCCACCAGCGCGCGCCGCCCCGGGTTGTCGCCGCCGGCCGCCCAGGTGAGCAGCACGAACAGCATGGGAAAGGTGTTGAAGGCGAGCAGCGCCAGGGCCACCGGGATGGCCGCCACGGCGGAATACAGGCAGAAACTCTGCACCGCGACCAGCAGGCCGATGCCCAGACCGCGCGCCAGCGTCGCGCGCGGCAGCGCCATCGGGATCCCGTGCAGGCGCAGCAAAGCGACCATCACCAGCGCGGTCGCGCCGGAGCGCACGGCGACCGCCGCGGCGATGCTGGTGCCGTGATCGAAGGTCAGGCGCGCGGCGATGTGGTTGGCCGCGAAAATCGTGGCGAGCAGCATCAGCAGCGGGATGCCGAGCCGGGGCGATAGAATCGCACTCATGACCTCGGAGCTTAAGGCATGAGCAACCTCGCGCGCCTCAGGAGTTTCATCCAGGACATGACCCGGCTTGCCGAGCGCCACGGCGCGGATGAGCAGCGCATGCTGGACGAGGGCGAGAAGTTGCTGCGCGGCCTGATCGCGCAGGACGACTGGCTGCCGGAAGCGTTTGCCCTGCCGTCCCCCGACGGCTATCGCCAATATCTGCTGCACTGCGACCCGATGGAGCGCTTTTCGGTCGTGAGCTTCGTCTGGATGCCCGGCCAGAAGACGCCGATCCACGACCACACGGTGTGGGGCCTGGTGGGCGTGCTGCGCGGCGAGGAATTGTGCGAGGAATATTCGCGCGAACTCAAGGCGCTCGGCCGCCATCCGGTCCGGCCGGGCGACGTGGACCGCGTCTCGCCGCGCATCGGTGACATCCACGTGGTGTCGAATCCCGGCACGCAGACCGCGCTGAGCATCCACGTCTACGGCGCCAACATCGGTGCGGTGCGGCGCCACACCTACGACGCGGCGGGCGGAGCGCCGCGGCCATTCGTCTCCGGCTACGCCAACGCGACGCTGCCCAACCCGTGGGACCGCTCCAGCGAAGCGTCGCGGCCCTAGCGCTGCTGGCCGCGGCCTGCGCCGCGCAGGCGCAGCCCTGCGCGGTGCCGGGCGACGGCACGCCGCTCAGGCGCGCGCTGCTCAAGGTCAAGTACCTCCCGGAAACCGAACTGTGGGAACTCGAGGCGGCAAAGACCACGCCGGCCCAGTACGTGCTCTCGCTGGACGCGCCACTCAGGTACCGCGGGCGCTGCTACTGGCCGATCGAGGTGCGCAGTGCCGGCCGGCTCTGGAACCGGTTCTATGCCACGCCCGGGGGCGAGCGGCTGCTGGTCGCCGGTCCCGGGGGCGAGTTGCTGACGCTGCAGGACTGGCGCAAAGGCGCGCGCTAGCGCTTGAAGCGCGGGTCCACGGGCACGCGCAGCCCGTTGGCGAGCCGGTTGGTTTCGTTGGCGAGTCCCACCACCGCCATCAGTTCCATCAGCATGGCGTCGCTCATGCCCTTGTTGCGCGCCGACGCGGTGTGCGAGTAGGTGCAGTACTCGCAGCCGTTGGTGGCGCTGACCGCCACGTACACCATCTCTTTCACCAGGGGATCGAGCGCACCCGGCGCCATCACCTGCTTCACCGTCTCCCACTGGCGACGCAACTGCGCCGGGTCGTTGGCCAGCGCCTTCCAGAAATTGTTGATCCAGTCCACGCCGCGCGTGCGCATGATGTCGTCGTAGACCGCGCGCACTTCGGCATTGGCATCGGCGTATTCGATCAGCGTGACCAGCGACACATCGTCCTCCTCGCGTTCCCGGTATATTAGCCGCATGCTGCTCAAGGGCTCCTGCCATTGCGGTGCCGTGCGCTTCTCGGTCGACTCCGCGACGCCCTATCCCTATATGCACTGCTATTGCTCGATCTGCCGCAAGACCGCGGGCGGCGGCGGCTCGGCAGTGAACATCATGGGCCAGGCGGCAAGCTTCAAGGTCAAGGGCCGGACGCGCAATTACCGCGCCACGCGCGGCGGCGGCAAGCGCCATTTCTGTCCGAAATGCGGCAGCGCGCTTTGGCTTTGGGACCGCCGCTGGGCCGAATGGATCTACCCCTTCGCCTCCGCCATCGACACCAGGCTGCCCACGCCGAGGGAGCGGCAGCACATCCTGCTCGACTCCAAGGCGGCCTGGGTCGCCGTGCCCAAGGGCAAGGGCGAGCGGCGCTTTCGCGCCTACCCGCGCCAGGCGATCATCGACTGGCATCGCACGCGCGGGCTGCTGGTCTAGCGCGCCATGCCCGCCTGGATTGCCGCGCTCAATCCCGAAACGGTGCTGGTGGTCATCGCCGGCATCGGCGGCCTGATCGCGCTGCTGCTGCTCATCGAAGCCGTGCGCCGCCTGCGCGACTGGCAGATCCGCAGCGGCATCGTGTTCCTGGTGATCGCCGCGGTCGTCGCCGCCCTCGGCACGGCCGGGGGGATGCTCGCCGCGGGCCTGCACAGCTATGCGCGGCTGACCATGGAGCAGGAGGCGGCGCGCGCGGTGTTCCGCGAACTCGCGCCCAAGCGCTTTGAGCTGCTGCTGGTGCTGAGCAATGCGCCGGCGCGGCGTTTCGAGCTGCGCGGCGACGAATGGCAGATCGACGCGCGCGTGCTCAAGTGGAAGGGCATGGGGACGGTGCTCGGGCTGGATACGCTGTACCGTTTCGAGCGTGTCGCCGGGCGCTACGCCGATACCGCGCAGGAAAAGAGCGCGCCGCGCACGGTGCACGCGCTGCCGGCCGACGCCGGCTTCGACCTGTGGACGCTGCTCAAGGAGCACCAGCGCTGGCTGCCGCTCGCCGACGCGCTGTACGGCAGCGCGGCGTACGCACCGATGGCCGATGGCGCGCAATACGCAGTGAACGTGTCCGCCACCGGCCTGCTGCTCCGGCCGCTGAACGAAACGGCGACCAAGGCGGTCGGCGGCTGGAAGTAGCGCCCGCCGCACTGGGGTAGAATCGCCGCCGCCGCATGAAGTTCCTCTTCGACCTGTTCCCGGTCATCCTGTTCGTCGCGACCTACGTGTGGACGGACAGCATCTATGCCGCCACTGCCGTGATCATTCCGGCCACCATCGCGCAGGTCGCCTATGTGTGGCTGCGCTACAAGAAAGTCGAAAAGCTGCTGCTGGTCTCGATGGTATTGATCATCATCATGGGCGGACTGACCCTGTTCCTCAAGGATGAGCGATTCATCAAGTGGAAGCCGACCGCCCTGTATTGGCTGTTCGCCGTGGTGCTCGCGCTGGCGCCGGTGGTGGCGAAAAAGAACCTCATTCGCGCCATGATGGAAAAAGGCTTTTCGGCGCCCAGCCGCATCTGGAGCCACCTTAATACGGCCTGGGTTCTGTTCTTCGTGTTCATGGGCTTTCTCAATCTGTACATTGCGCAGAACTTCAGCCTCGCTTTCTGGGTCCAGTTCAAGCTCTGGGGCCTGACCGGGTTCATGCTGGCGTTCATCGCCGTGCAGGTGCTCGTCCTGTACAAGTACGTCGACGAATCCGGAACCAAGCCATGAGCACCGCGGCACAGATCCGCGCCCGCCTCGCCTCGCTGCAGCCCGAGGTCCTCGAACTCGAAGACGAAAGCGAGCGACACCGCGGCCACGCCGGTTACCGCGAGGGCGGCGGCACGCACTGGCGCCTGACCATCGTCGCGCAAGCGTTCGCCGGCAAACCGACCCTGGCGCGCCACCGCCTGGTGTATCAGGCGCTCGGCGAGATGATGCAGCACCCGATCCACGCGCTCGCCATCACCGCACGCGCCCCGGACGAACCGGGGGCGGGCGCATAGCGGCGCGCCCAAATCCACTTCATTGAAAGGCATCGCATGACTTTTCGTCATCTCGCACTTGCAGCAGTCGCGGCGCTCTCGCTGCCCGCACTGGCGCAGCAGGCACCGGACAAACCTGGCGCCAAACCTGCCGCCACATCCGCCAGCGGGCCGGTTGCCACCGTGAACGGCAAGGCGATCCCGCGCTCGCGGCTCGAATTCATGCTGCGCCAGCAGGTCGCGCGCGGCGCGCCGAACAACGACCAGACGCGCAACGGCGTGCGCGAGGACCTGATCAACCGGGAGCTGGTGGCGCAGGAGGCCGCGCGCGACGGCATCGCCAAGCGCCAGGACGTGCTGCAGCAGCTGGAGATGGCGCGCCAGGAAGTGCTGGTGGGCGCCTACATCAACGAATACCTGAAAAGGCATGCGGTGACCGACGCCGACGTGCAGCAGGAATACGACCGCGCGCGCGCCCAGGCCGGCACCACCGAGTACCACGCGCGCCATATCCTCCTCAAGTCCGAGGAGGAAGCGAACCGCGTGCTGGCGGAATTGAAGAAGGGCGGAAGTTTCGACGAGCTGGCGCGCAAATCCTCCACCGACGAGGGCACGCGCGAGCGCGGCGGCGACCTCGACTGGAATGTGCCGGCGGCATTCGACAAGGCGTTCTCCGACGCCATGGTCAAGCTGGAAAAGGGCCAGATCACCACTGCGCCGGTGCAGTCGCGCTTCGGTTTCCACGTCATCCAGCTCGAGGACCAGCGCGCGGTGAACTTTCCCCCGCTGGCGCAGGTGCGGCCGCAGGTCCAGCAGCGCCTGACGCGGCAGAAGGTCGATACCCTGGTGCGCGACCTGCGCGCGAAAGCGAAGGTGGAGTAAGGATCGCTCCGGCCGCACGACCAAGACTGAACCGAGGAGCCGACCCATGACAAGGATCGTGCTGGTACTTGCGTTGTTGTTTTCGGCGCTGGCGCATGCGCAAGGCACCGCCAAGGCCACGTTCGCCGGCGGCTGCTTCTGGTGCGTGGAAGAGGCAATGGAGAAGCTGCCCGGGGTGCTGTCCGCGGTATCCGGCTACACGGGCGGCCAGATGAAGAATCCCAGCTACGCGCTGGTGTCGACCGGCCGCACCGGGCATACCGAGGCGGTGCAGGTCACCTACGACCCGAACAAGCTGAGCTACGAAAAGCTGCTCGAGGCGTTCTGGGTGAACCACGACCCGAGCACCATCGACCGCCAGTTCTGCGACCATGGCTCGCAGTACCGGCCGGGGGTGTTCGCCCATGACGCAACGCAACGGCGCCTCGCGGAGTCCTCCAAAGCGAGATGGGAGCGGGACAAGCCGTTCAGGCAGAAGATCCTCACGCCCATCGAGACCGCGGGCGAGTTCTGGCCGGCGGAGGACTACCACCAGGACTACTACAAGAAGAATCCTGCGCGCTACCACTTCTACGTCACCGGCTGCGGCCGCTACGCTCGCCTGGACGAGTTGTGGGGCAAGTACCGCGCCAAATAGCCGGCGCTAGGCGTAGCGCCCCAGCCGCACCATGGTGGTCCCCGGCTTGAGGTGCACCATCGAGGGCATCACCATCACGCAGTCGTCGTAGGGAGTGCGCCAGACGGTCTCGCCGTCGGTGGCGACGACGGTGCCTTTCCGCGGCACCACCTCGAGCCCGCCGAAGCCCCAGGCGAAGCGGAAACCCGTGGTCTTCGCCACCACCGGCTCGGTGACGCGGATCACGCGCTGCGCCGCCGGCGGCGCCAGACGCAGCCGCGCGTCGGCCCAGGCGCCTTCCACCGCGCCGGTCACCTTGAGGAAGCGCAGCGCCGTGTCGATCGCCACCTGTACCGAACTCTTTTCCCAGTGCTGGCCGCACTCGATCAGCACCGCGCTGCGCGGGCTGGCCGGGTCGTCGAAGGCGCCGCGCTCGATCATGCGCAGGCCGGCCGGATGCCCGGTGTCGAGCAGCAGGTCGGCGGGCATGCCGATGCGCCGCGCCAGCGCGACGCTCTTCTCGCTCTTGGCGCACACCATGATCGGGCGGCAGGGCTCGTGCATGGAGTGCAGGTCGAGCAGGTAGTCCGCGGCGTCGACGAACGGCCGCAGTTCCCGCGCGCGGCGCAACTCGGCCGAATCGCGCGGCCCGAGCAGCGCGTCGTCGCCCCACACGCGGTTATAGTCCTCGTCGA
>JAABQT010000092.1 GCA_011391295.1 Betaproteobacteria bacterium | reverse complement strand
CTGTGCCGCACGCCGCGGCCGGCGCTCATGCGTTGCACGTCGCCCGGCACGATGGTCGAGCCGTTGCCCATCGAGTCCTGGTGCGCGAGCGCGCCCTCGAGCACATAGCTGATGATCTCCATGTCGCTGTGGCCGTGCGTGCCGAAGCCGGTACCCGGCGCCACGCGGTCCTCGTTGATCACGCGCAGCGGCCCATAGCCCATGTGGCGCGCATCGTGGTAGCCGGCGAAGGAAAAGCTGTGGAAGGACTTCAGCCAGCCGTGGTCGGCGTAGCCCCGTTCGCCCGCGGGTCGCAGTTCGGTCATGTCGGTGTCATCGCTCGTGTGCGTTGGATTGCAATCCGGCGCACAAGTTTCCCCCGGCTCGCGGCCCGGGCCAGGACCCGGCTCAGGCCTGCTTTTGCTCGCCCTGCTGGTTGCGTGCCGCGATTTCCCGGTGCACCTTGGCCATGTCGAGCGACTTGGCCTGCGCGATCACCTGTTCCAGCGCGGACGCGGGCAACGCGCCCGCCTGCTGGAACAGCACCACTTTTTCGCGGAACACCATCAGCGTGGGGATGGAGCGGATACTGAAGGCGCCGGCGAGGTCCTGCTCCTGCTCGGTGTTGATCTTGCCGAATACCACGTCCTGGTGCGCCTCGGCCGCCTGTTCGTAGATCGGCGCGAAGCCGCGGCAGGGGCCGCACCACGGCGCCCAGAAATCCACGATCACCATCGGGCTGTCGGTGATCACCTGCTCGAAATTGCCCTTGGTCAATTCGACCGTCGCCATGCCGGGCCCTCGCCAGAAACGCGCAGTGTACTCTAGCTTCCATGGGTGAATATGTGGGGCGTTTCGCTCCGTCGCCGACCGGGCCCTTGCACTTCGGCTCGCTCGTTGCCGCGCTGGCCAGCCACATGGAGGCGAAGGCGGCTAAAGGCAAGTGGCTGCTGCGCATGGAGGACCTGGACCCGCCGCGCGAGCAGCCGGGTGCGGCGGACCAAATCCTGCGTGCGCTGGAAAAACTGGGCCTCGAATGGGACGGGCCGGTCCTGGCCCAGAGCGCGCGCTTCGAGCGCTACCGGGCCGCGCTCGATGAGCTCTCCCGGCGCGGCTTGACCTACCCCTGCGCCTGCACCCGCAGGGAACTGGAGGATTCCGCCCTCGCCATCGACGGGTCGAGAATCTACCCCGGTACCTGCCGCCAGGGCCTCGCGCCCGGCAAGGCGGCGCGCACGCAGCGCCTGCGCACGCACGGCGCGCCCATCGGCTTTGCCGATCTCGTCCAGGGCTGGACCGAGCAGAGCGTGGCGAAGGAGGTGGGCGATTTCGTCCTGCTGCGCGCGGACGGCATCGCCGCCTACCAGCTGGCGGTGGTGGTGGACGACATGGACCAGGGCGTGACCGACGTGGTGCGCGGCGCGGACCTGCTCGATTCCACGGCGCGCCAGATCCACCTGCAGCGCCTGCTGGGCGCTCGCACGCCGCGTTACGCCCACGTCCCGGTGGTGCTGAATGCCGCCGGCGAGAAGCTCTCCAAGCAGACCGGCGCCCGCCCGCTGGACCTCTCGGACCCGAAAGCGGAACTGGCCCGCGCGCGGCGCTTCCTCGGGCAGGCCGAGGACGGCTGGGATCTCGCACGCGTGCCGCGCGTGCGCGCGCTGCCTATTTGCGTGCCGGAATGACCACCGTCGCCAGGCACGCCAGCACCAGCATGAGCGCCGCGAAATCCAGCCAGCCCGGGCGCTCGCCGAGAAACAGCATCCCCGAGAACACGCCCACCACCGGCGTCATCAGCATGGCAAGCGAGAACGTGGTCACCGACACCGAGGTGGCGAGCTTGATCCACGCCCAATGCGCCCAGGCGAAGGAAAGCAGCACGTTGTAGGTCACCGCCAGCGCAGGCCACAGACTCACCTCGCCGAGCGCACTGAAATCTTCGAACAGCAGCGCGCCGAGATAGATCGGCACGCCACCGACGAGCATCATCCACGCAGTGAGCGCGGCCACCGGCGCCTGCACCGGGTATTTCTTCTGCAGCAGCGTGCCGATCGCCCAGGTGCAGGCGGCGCCCAGCACCAGCAGCGCGCCCAGCGGCACGCCGGCGAGACTGCTGAATTCCTGCACCAGGAGCAGCGCCATGCCCGCCATCCCGAGTCCCAGGCCGAGGAGCTTGCGCGCCGTCATGCGCTCGTTGAGGAACCACACCGACAGCGGGATCGCCCAGGCGGGCATGGTGTAGGCGAGGATCGCCGCCCGGCCGGAGGGGATCAGCCGCAGCCCGAACACCACCAGCAGATTCCAGCAGGTGATGGAGAACAAGGCGATCAGCGCCACCCGGCGCCATTGCGAGCGCGGGATGGAGAGCGGCTGGCCGGAGGCCTTCAGCACCGCGAACAGCACGCCCGAGCCGGCGGCGAGGCACAAGGTGCGGAAAGTGAAGGGCGCGACTTCGGAAATCGCCACCTTCATCGCGGTCCAGTTGAAGCCCCAGACCAGCGTGAGGCCGATGAGCACCCACCACAGGCGGCGCGGCAGGTGCTCGGACATCAGCCCTGCACGCGCACCGGCATCGCCTTCATGCCGCGGAACACCATCCACAGCGAGAGGTAGCGCATGATGTCGGCGATGCGCTGCGCCTCGGGCGGCGGCAGCGTGGCGAAATACGGCCGCAGGCGGTCCGAGGACATGTCCTTGTCCGGGCACACGCGGCGCACGTCCTCGTAGCGCGTCAGCACCCAGGCCTTGAGGCGCGGGCTCCAGTGGCAGGGATCCTCGTCCTGCATCCTGCGGAACTGCGCAAACGGGTCGGCGAGGAACGCCGGGTCGTCTGGCCGGTAGTCGAGCGCCGTGCTCATCCCTTGCTCACCAGCCAGACTGCGAGCATGGCCAAGGCCATGCCGGCCGCGGAGAACGCCGTATAGGTCTCGCCGAACAACGGCCAGGCAACCAGCGCGGTGCACGGCGGCACCAGGTACATGAGGCTCGCCACCTTGGTCGCCGCGCCGTGGCGGATGAGCCAGAACAGCAGGAACACCGCGCCGAGGGACAGTGCGAATACGAGCCAGGTGATGGCGAGGAAGAGATCCAGGCTCCAGGCCACCTCGCGCGTCTCGAAGAACAAGGAGACGGGCGCGAGCACCAGGAGGGCAGCGCCAAACTGGATTGCCGCGCCGGTGCGCAGATCGATGCGCGCGCAGTGACGCTTTTGCCACACGGCGCCCAGGCTGATACTGACCAGCGCCAGCACTGAGAGCGCGGTGGCGGCGACACCAACGCCTTCCAGCACCCACTTCTCACGCACCACCAGCGCCACGCCGGCGATGCCCAGCACCAGCCCCAGCCATTGGCGCGCGTTCGTGCGCTCGCCCAGCAGCCACACGCCCAGCACCGCGGCCAGGATTGGCTGCAGCGCCGTGATCAGCGCAGATACGCCAGCCGGCATGCCACGCGACAGCGACAGGAATACGCCGCCCAGATAGCCGCCCTGGATCAGGGCGCCCGCAAACGCCATATGCAGGAATTCGGCCCGGGTCTGCGGCCAGGGCGCGCGCATCAGCCAGCACACAGGCAGGAGGATTGTGAGCACCAAAATAAAGCGAATCTCGAGGAATGTCGCCGGCTCAGCGTAAGGAAGTCCTAACTTCGCACCAATAAAGCCGGTGCTCCAGAGCACGACGAAGAGTCCCGGGAACACCCACGCGAGGTGCTGGACCGGATCCCTGGCGGAGGCGCTCGCGCTCATCCCCGCATTGTCTCCGGCAGCGTGAGGCCGCGTGGCGGCGTTTCATTGTCACGCGGCGGTCTGTTTGAAACAGCGTGCAGGGACGCCCAGGCGCAATTCGCGGAGGATCAAGGGTTTATGGTGCATTGCACAAAACATTTGACTTTCAAGGGCAAGCGCGTAAACTTCACTTTGCTGCGCTGCACCATATAGCGCCGAACACAGATCTGAACCGCTTTTCGACTTACCAAGGAGCCACACCATGTACGTCACCCCCGAGCAAATCCAAGCCGCCGGCAAAGCCAACGTGGACACGATGCTTTCCTTCGCTGCGATGCAATTCGCCGCAGTCGAGAAGCTCGCGACCCTGAACGCCAACGCCGTGAAGACCGCGTTCGAAGACCACCTCAGCAACACCCGCGCCCTGTTCGGCGCAAAAGACGTGCAGGAGTTCGTCAGCCTGCAGAGCACCCTGGCGGCGCCCGCGATCGAGAAGGCCCTTGCCTACTCGAAAGGGGTGTACGAAGTCGCCACCGAGACCAACGCCGAGATCTCCAAGGTCGCCGAGAAGCGCGCCACGGAGTGGAACGAGAACTTCACCTCCATGCTGGACAAGGCCGTGAAGAACGCGCCCGCCGGCTCCGACGTCGCGGTCGCCGGCATCAAGTCGATGCTCGCCGCCGCCAACTCGGCCTACGACAACTTCAGCAAGGTCTCCAAGCAGGCGACCGAAATCGCTGAAGCCAATGTCGCCGCCGCGACCGAGACCGTGAAAGGCCTCGCCAAAGCAAAAAAGGTCGCCTGAGCGCCAAACCGGGCCGCACGCCGGCCCGATCAAGCGCCAGGCGCAGCAGCCCCACACGCAGGGCTGCCAAGAAGAAGTAGTAGGAAAAGCCCGCCGCCCGGCGGGCTTTTCATTGGTGCTGGAGCGCGGCGCGCACCGCGTCCTCGACCTTCTCGAGGAACACGAAATTCAACCGCGCCTTGGCCTCGGCTGGGACGTCCTCGAGGTCTTTTTCGTTCCTCTTCGGCAGCATCACCGTGGTGATTCCCGCGCGCAGTGCGGCCAGGGTCTTTTCCTTCACCCCGCCGATCGGCAGCACCAGTCCGCGCAGCGAGATCTCTCCGGTCATGGCGACATCCGGCCGCACCGGCCTGCCTTCCAGCAGCGAGGTCAGGGCAAGGAACATCGCCACGCCCGCGCTCGGTCCGTCCTTGGGCGTGGCACCCGCGGGCACGTGCACGTGGATGTCGGTCTTTTCCAGCGCGTCACCGCTCCAGGTCTTGGCGAGCGTGAGCGCCGCCTGCGCGGATTCCTTCATCACGTCGCCCAATTGCCCGGTGAGGATGAGTTTGCCCGATCCCGGCACCTTGGCGGCCTCGATGAACAGGATGTCCCCGCCCACCGGCGTCCAGGCGAGCCCGGTGGCCACGCCCGGCATCGCGGTGCGTAGCGCCACCTCGTTCTCGAACTTGCGCGCCCCGAGGATGGCGTGCAGGTCGGCCGCGTCCGCCGCGACGGCCAGCGTCTTGCCCTCGGCGATCTGCATCGCCGCGTGCCGCAGTACTGAGCCGATTTCGCGCTCCAGGTTGCGCACACCCGCCTCGCGCGTGTAGCCGGCGATGATCTCGCGGATCGCCGCGTCGGTCAGCGACACCTGCTCCGCATTCAGCCCATTGGCCTCCAGCTGCTTCTTCACCAGGTACTTGCGCGCGATCTGCAGCTTTTCCTCCTCGGTGTAGCCGGGGAGCTGGATGATCTCCATGCGATCGCGCAGCGGCCCGGGGATGGTGTCGAGCATGTTCGCCGTGGCGATGAACAGCACCCGCGACAGGTCGAAATCCACGCCCAGGTAGTTGTCGCGGAATTTCGCGTTCTGTTCCGGGTCGAGGACTTCGAGCAACGCCGAGGACGGGTCGCCGTGGAAACCGCCGGCGCCGGTCTTGTCGATCTCATCGAGCATCAGCACCGCCGAGCGCGATCCGGCGCGCTTGAGCGCCTGGATCACGTTGCCCGGCAACGCGCCGATGTACGTCCTGCGATGGCCGCGGATCTCCGCTTCGTCATGCAGGCCGCCCAGCGCCACGCGCTGGAACTTGCGGCCGGTGGCCCTGGCGATCGACTGGCCGAGCGAGGTTTTCCCGACGCCCGGCGGCCCGACGAAGCACAGGATCGGGCTCTTGCCTTCGGGGTTGAGCTTGCGCACCGCCAGGTACTCGAGGATGCGGCGCTTCACCTTTTCCAGGCCGTAATGGTCGTCGTCCAGGGCCTTCCTCGCCTCGGCGATGTCCATCGCCTTCTGCGGCTCGGATTTCCACGGCAGCTCGGCCATCAGTTCCAGCCAGGTGCGCAGCATCGAGGCCTCGCCCGAACTCTCGCCCATGCGCGACAGACGCTTGAACTCTTTCCTCGCGGCTTTGAGCGTTTCCTCCGGCATGCCGGCGTCCTCGAGGGCCTGCTTCAGCTCATCGAGCTCCGCGGCCGTGTCCTCGCCGTCGCCCAGCTCCTTCTGGATCTGGCGCATCTGCTCGCGCAGCACGTGCTCGCGCTGGCGCTCGTCGAACTCCTTCTTCGTCTTGTCGCCGATCTCCTTGGACAGGCGCAGCACGCTCACGCGCCCGGCGAGGTGCGCGAGCACCAGGTCCAGCCGCTGCTTCAGTTCGAAGGCTTCGAGGATCGCCTGCTTTTCCGCGCTGTCGATGTCGAGCAGGTTGGCCACCATGTCGGCGAGCTGCGATGCGCTGTCGATGGCGTGCACCGCCCCGGCGAGTTCGTCGGGCACGTTGGGCAGGAGCTTGATCGCCTCCTGCGCCTGTACCTTGAGCTGCAGGAAGCGCGCCTCGATCTCCTCACCGGCGCCGGCCGCCTCGGGCACCCACGCCACGCGCGCGACCAGGAACGGCCAGCCT
>JAABQT010000091.1 GCA_011391295.1 Betaproteobacteria bacterium | reverse complement strand
CGCCGCGGCCGATGCCCCGGCCCGCGAGACCCGTCGCGGCGCGCCCAGCGGTGTCCCAGAGTTCGGCGAACGTCCAGCTGCGTGCCGGCGTCCAATAGACGCGCTCGCCGCCACGCTCGGCGGCGTGGCGCCCGATGGCGTCGAGGATCGTCTGCATGCGCGCCCTAGCGACGCTTGCCGATCACCCGGTCCACCATCTCGCGTGCCGCGCCGAGGTAGTTCGCCGGATCGGTGAGTTTCTCCAGCGCCTTGCGGTCCAGGTGCTTCGCGATCTCGGGCACCCTGGCGAGCGCCTCGGCGAGGCTGCCGCCTTTTTCCGCGACCACGCGGCAGGCGTCGTAGACGATGTCGTGCGCCTCGTTCCGGCCCAGGTGCGGCGCAAGTCCCATCATCACCGCCTCCGAGACGATGAGGCCGTTGGTTATGTCGAGGTTCCTGCGCATGCGCGCCTCGTCGACGATCAGCCCGTCGAGCATGAACTGCGCCTGATGGAGCGCGCCGCCCGTGAGGATGAACGCCTCTGGGATCGCGATCCACTCCGCGTGCCAGGGGCCGGTGGCGCGCTCGAAGTCCTGCACCATCGCATCGAGCATCAGGCCCGCATGCTGGCGTACCGCCTTGGCGGCGGCGAGGATCAGTTCGCAGGAGATCGGGTTGCGCTTTTGCGGCATGGTGCTGCTCGCGCCGCGTCCCTGCACGAAAGGCTCGGCCAACTCGCCGATTTCGGTGGAGGCCATGAGCATTACGTCGTAGGCAATCTTTCCCAGCGAGCCGGTGACCAGGCCGAGGAAATTCACCGCCTCGGCAAGCCCGTCGCGCGCCGCGTGCCACGTGGCGACGGGCTGCGCGAGCTTGAGCTCATCCATCAGCGCTTTTTGCACCTCCATGCCGCGCTCGCCGAGCGAGGCGAGCGTGCCGGCGGCGCCCGCGAACTGACCCACCAGCACGCGCGGGCGCAGTTGTCCGAGGCGCTCTGCGTGCCGATCGAGCATCGCGAGCCAGATGGCGATCTTGTAGCCAAACGTCACCGGCAGCGCCTGCTGCAGGTGCGTGCGCCCCGCCATCGGCGTGTCGCGGTAGCGCTTTGCCTGGCGCACGAGGATCGCCCTGATTGCGTCCAGGTCCTTCTCGATGAGCGCCAGCGCGTCGCGCACTTGCAGCACGAGGGCGCTGTCCATGATGTCCTGCGTGGTGGCGCCCCAGTGCAGGAACTTGCCGGACTCACCGCACTGCGCCGCCAACTGGCGCACCAGCGGCAGGATCGGATAACCGACGGTCTCGGTTTCCTTCTTCAGGCGCTCGAGGTCGAACGTCGTGGAGTCGCACTTCGCGGCGATTTCCTTCGCCGCCTGTGCCGGGATGACGCCGAGTTTGCCTTGCGCGCGTGCCAGAGCGACTTCGACTTCGGTGTAGCGCGATAGAAGCGCCGCGTCCTCGAAGATGCCGCGCATCGCCGGCGTGCCGAAGGCGTCGCGGAACAGGACCGAATCTAGGACGGTGGAAGCCACGGCGGTGCCGGCGAGTCTACACCGGGAACGCGCGGCCGAATAATTCCGCGAGCGGCTGCCCGATGCGCGCACCGAGCGCCGCCGCAGGCGCATTGACCTGCGAGAGCACGCCGCTGTCCCACATCGAGCGCGCTTCGCCGATGCGCGCGCTCGCGGCGCTCACCGTGACCGCCGGGATGCCGCGCGCCGCCAGCGCCGGCAAGCGGGTCATGTCCTCGGCTTTGGCCCCGGCGTCATGGAACGCCGCCGCTTTCGCCGGGACCGGAATCGCCGAATCAACCCGCCCGCCATGCAGCGCGCCGTGCGAGCCGAAGATGAGCACGCGGCCCGCGTCTTCGGGCAATGCAAGTCCCACGGAATCCAGCGCCCAGATCTCGGGTGGCGCTGCGCGCAGGAGAAAGCGGCCCTCGCCGGGCGAAGCAAGCGTGCCGCGCGGCGTCGGCGCGCGCGCCAGCAGTACCGCGGCATCGCGCACCGGCATTCCGGGAACGACGCCGCAAGCAGCGGCGAGCGCATTCACTCGGCTCACCACGCCGCGCCCGAGCGTATCGGCCCCGTCGCCGATGCGCGCCGTGGCGCAATCCGCCGCGGCCGCGGCCATGCCCACGGCCTCGAGCGCCGCGATTCCCGCGACGCCGGCGCCCTCCTTGCCGAGGCCGGCGTCGTTGAGGATCACGGCGTGCACGCCGGCGCGCGAGGCGTAGTAGGCGGCGAGGCGCCCGCCGTGCGAGCCGGCGACCAGCACCGCGCCGCGATGCCGGGCTTGCAGCTCGGTGACGCTGTCAGCGGTGAGCAGGCCGGGCATGGCGCAATTCGACGCAGGCCGCGGCGATCCCCTGCGGTGTGATGCGCGACTCGTCCTCCAGCGGCTGCGAATAGCCCACCGGGACGCGCGGTGCGCCGAGCCGGCGCACGCGCGCGTCGGTCTCCTCGGCGAGCGTGGCGGCGATCTCCGCGCCGAATCCCGCCACCTGCACCGCTTCGTGCGTGATCAGCACCCGGCCGGTGCGCGCCGCCGAAGCGAGCACCGCGTCGCGGTCCCAGGGCCAGATGGTGCGCAGGTCGATGACTTCGAGAGATACGCCTTGTTTCTCGGCGAGCGCGGCTGCCTGGAGCGCGGTGTGCCGCGTGCGCGACCAGGTCACCACGGTGACGTCGCGCCCGGGGCGCGCGATCTCGGCCTCGCCGAGCCGCGCGAGCTGCGCCGGCTCGACCTCGCCTTGCAGGCCCCAGAGTTCCTTGTGCTCGAGGTACACCACCGGGTCGCCGCAGGCGAGCGCAGCGCGCAGCAATCCATGGTTGTCCTGCGGCGTCGCCGGCGCAACCACCACCAGGCCGGGGATGTGCGCGAACCAGGCTTCCAGGCTCTGCGAATGCTGCGCCGCCGAGCCGCTCCACAATCCGTTCGGCAGGCGCGCGACCATTCCCACGCGTCCCTGTCCGCCGAACATGTAGCGCGCCTTCGCCGCCTGGTTGACGAGCTCGTCGATGGCGCACAGCGCGAAATCCACCACGCGCATCTCGACCACCGGCCGCAGCCCGGCGAGCGCCATGCCGACGGCGGCGCCGAGGATCGTGGACTCGGAGATCGGCGTGTCGATGACACGCTGTTCGCCGAAGGCCTGCTGCAGCCCGTGGTACTGGCCGAAGATGCCGCCGCGCCCGACGTCCTCGCCGAGCACCACGACGCTCGCATCGCTGCGCATGGCGGCTTCGAGCGCGCTGCAGCCGGCCTGCGCATAGTTCATCCGCGCCATCGGCCCGCCCCGGTGTCCTGTACGTCGGTGTAGGCAGCGCGCGGTTCGGGCCAGGGCGCGGCGTGCGCCGCGGCGAGCGCTGCTGCGACTTCCCCGCGCGCCTCGCGCCCGATGGCTTCCAACTGATCGGGTTTGGCAATGCGCTGCGCGGCGAGCACCAGCGGATCGCGCTCGATTTCCCTTTCGTGCTGCGCGGCGTCGCGATAGGCCGCGGCGTCCACCGAGACGTGGCCCTTCACGCGATAGGTAATCGCGTGCAGCAGGCGCGGGCCGCCGCCCTGGCGTATTTCGGCGAGCAGATTTCCCGCCGCGTCCCACACCGCGAACACGTCGTTGCCGTCGACCTGCGCGCCGGGCACGCCGATCGCTTGCGCGCGGGCCAGCGCGCCGGCGCCCGCGGTGTTTGACTCGCTCGCCGTGGTCGCCGCCCAGCGGTTGTCTTCGCACACGAACAGGATCGGCAGCGCATGCACCGCGGCCCAGTTCAGGCCCTCGAGGAACGGTCCCCGGTTGATGGCGCCGTCGCCGAAGAAGCAGGCGACGACGTTGCTGCCGCCGCGCGCGCGCAGGGCGTGCGCTGCACCGACCGCGATCGGGATGCCGGCGGCGACCACGCCGTTCGCGCCGAGCATGCCCACCGAGAAATCGGCGATGTGCATCGAGCCGCCCTTGCCGCCGTTGTAGCCGCTCGCGCGCCCGAACAGCTCGCACATCATGCGATCGGGCGCCGCGCCCTTGGCGATGGTGTGGCCGTGGCCGCGGTGCGTGGAGGTGAGCAGGTCGGTGATGCCGAGGTGCGCGCACACGCCGGCCGGCACCGCCTCCTGTCCCGTGGACAGATGCAGCGGGCCGCGCACTTCGGCTTGCGACAGGCTCGCACCGAAGGCCGCGACGCCGCCTTTGGACGCCTGTTCGGCGGCGTCTTCGAATGCGCGGATGCGCGCCATCGTGCGGTAGAGCGCCAGCGCGCGCTCGTCGTTCATTGGTCTGTTCATGCCGCCGCAAGTCTACCGTCGCACCGCCGAGGCGTCTGTTCGCACTGCATGGTGGGGTAGGATCGCGCTTTTCCTCTAGGAATTCGCAGTGAAGACCAAGGTCGGCATGGTGGGGGTCGGGATCATGGGTTCGCACATGTGCGCGAATCTCGTCAAGGCGGGATTCGACGTGCATGCGTTCGATCTGGATGCAACCGCGCTCGCCCGTGCACGCGAGACTGGCGCGATCCCCAGCGCGGACTTGCGCACGCTGGCGGCACGATCGGCGGGCGTCGTGATCAGCCTGCCGGACGCACCGGCGCTGCGCGCAGTATGCTGCGGCGACGCGGGACTGATCTCCCATCTGCCCAAAGGCGCGGTGGTTTGCGACACGAGTACCGTGGATCCGGCCAGCGCACGCGACATGGCGGCGCTTGCCAGGGCTGCGGGCGCATCGTTCCTCGACTGCCCGGTCAGCGGCGGGCCCCCGGGCGCGCAGGCGGCGACCCTTACCATCATGGTGGGTGGTGCAGCGGACGCACTGGAGCGCGCCCGACCGGTGCTGCAGGCCATCGGCAGGAAAATCGTCCACTGCGGCGACTCCGGCAACGGCCAGGCGGCGAAACTCGTCAACCAGGCGCTGGTGGCTGCCCATACCGTTGCCGCGCTGGAAGCGCTGCTGGTGGGGCGCAAGGCCGGGCTCGACCTGGATACCCTGTTCTCTATTCTGCAGACGAGTTCGGGCCGCAGCTGGATGCTGGAGAACCATCTCAATACCCATGCGCTGGCAGGAAACTACCAACCCGGCTTTGCGCTCGACCTGATGTTCAAGGATCTGCGCCTGTTCGTCGAAACGGCCACGCAACTGCAATCGCCCGTGCTGATCGGCGCCACGGCGCTGCAGATCTACAACGCCGCGCGCGCGGCCGGCAACGGCAAGCTCGACCAGACGGTGGTCGCCCGTGAGCTGGAACGCATGTCGGGCGCGACCCTCGGCGTGCTGAGCAAGTCCTGATCTGCGCTCTGCGATTCGATATCCAGGGAGCTTGAAGCCATGTCTGGCAAAGTGATGGTGGTCACCGGCATTGGTCGCCCCGGACCGTAATCCTCGGGCAGATGGATGTCATAGGGGCGGCCGTCAGAGCCCGGCACCGCGCAGGTCAGCGCCGCGCCCGGCGGATTTCGCAGTAGGATCTTTCTCTGGTGGGTCGTACTGGGATCGAACCAGTGGCCCCTGCTGTGTGAGAGCAGTGCTCTACCGCTGAGCTAACGACCCTTACGGAGCGGGGCGCAATTTTACGTGGTCCCGGGGGCCGCGGGCAACCCGCTCGGCGTGGGCGCTGGAACGACGCACTCCACGCGGCCCTACAATGCGCCCATGCTCATTTTCCGGCAGCTGTTCGACCCGCAGTCCTCGACCTACACCTACCTGCTGGGCGACGCGGGCACGCGCCAGGCGCTGCTCATCGACCCGGTGTTCGAGCAGGCGCGGCGCGACGTCGCGCTGGTGGAAGAGCTGGGATTGAAGCTGACCTGGACGCTGGAGACGCACGTGCACGCCGACCACGTCACCGGGGCGTGGCTGGTGCGCGAACGACTGGGCAGCCGAATCGCGATCGCCAAGGCGAGCGGCGCAGAGGGCGCGGACCGGTACCTCGAGCCCGGCAAGCGTGTCGAATTCGGCAGGCGCCACCTGGAAGTGCGCGCTACGCCGGGGCATACCAACGGTTGCCTCAGTTACGTGCTCGACGACCGCTCCATCGTGTTCACGGGCGACGCGGTGCTGATCCGCGGCTGCGGGCGCACCGATTTCCAGCAGGGCAGCGCAAGCACGCTGTTCCGCTCGGTGCGCGAGCAGATCTTCGCGCTGCCCGAGAGCTGCCTGATCTACCCTGCGCACGACTACCGCGGGCTTACCGCTTCCAGCGTGGGTGAGGAAAAGCTCTACAACCCGCGCCTCGCGGAGAGCGTGGGTGAGGGGGACTTCGTCGGCTACATGGAGCACCTTGGTCTCGCGCACCCCAAGCAAATGGATGCAGCGGTGCCGGCCAACCTGAATTGCGGAAAACCGGCCGTGGCCCGCGCGCCCGCGGACGAACCGGACTGGGCGCCGCTGACCTACACGTTTGCCGGCATCTGGGAACTGCAGCCCAACTGGCTGGAAGAGAACCGCCGCGGCGTACAGGTGGTGGACGTGCGCGAGCCGGACGAATTCAACGGACCCATGGGCCACATCGACGGCGCGCGCCTGGTGCCGCTCGGCGCGCTCGCCGCGCGCGCCAAGGAGCTGGACGCGCTCATGCCGATCGTCACGGTGTGCCGCTCCGGCGCGCGCTCGGCGCAGGCCACGGTGCTGCTGAAGAAGGCCGGCTTCGAGCGCGTGGCCAACCTCTCCGGCGGCATGCTGCGCTGGCGCGCCCCGCGCTTTCCGGT
>JAABQT010000009.1 GCA_011391295.1 Betaproteobacteria bacterium | reverse complement strand
TCGCCGCGTATTCGGGCTGTCCGCCCACGCAGCGCTGCTCGTGCCGCGCGAGCGCCACAGCCTGCGGCGCGAGGCGCTCAGTCACAGCGCGCTCAAAGTCTGCGACGTGCTGCGCGATGCCGGCCACGCCGCCTACGTGGTGGGCGGCGCGGTGCGCGACCTGCTGCTCGAGATCGTGCCCAAGGACTACGACATCGCCACCGACGCGCGCCCGGAGCAGGTCAAGCCGCTGTTCCGGCGCGCGCTGATCATCGGCCGGCGCTTCCGGCTGGTGCACGTGATGCTCGGCCAGGAGACGGTGGAAGTTTCGACGTTTCGCGCGGCCGACGCCAACACCGCGGAAAAAGACGAGCACGGCCGCGTGCTGCGCGACAACGTGTTCGGCACGCAGGAAGAGGACGCGCGCCGGCGCGATTTCACCATCAATGCGCTGTATTTCGACCCGGCCACCGAGCAGATCATCGACAACCACGGCGGGCTCGCCGACCTCAAGCGGCGCGTGCTGCGCATGATCGGCGATCCGGCGACGCGCTTTCGCGAGGACCCGGTGCGCATGCTGCGCGCGGTCAGGCTGGCGGCCAAGCTCGGCCTGAGCATCGAGGCGGGTACGCGCGCGCCGATCCGCAAGCTCGCGCCACTGATCGAACACGTGCCGCCGGCGCGCGTGTTCGACGAGATGCTCAAGCTGCTCATGTCCGGGCACGCCAGCGCCTGCGTGCGCCAGCTGCGCGAGGAAGGCCTGTCCAAGGGCGTGCTGCCGCTGCTCGACGTGATCCTCGAGCAGCCGCTGGGCGAGCGCTTCGTCACGCTGGCGCTGGCGCAGACCGACGAGCGCGTGCGCACCGAACGGCCGGTGTCGCCGGCGTTTCTGTTCGCCGCCCTGCTGTGGCACGAGGTGCTGGCGGCCTCGAAAGCGCGCCAGGCCAAGGGCGAGCGCCCGCTGCCGGCGCTGGAAGCGGCGATGGACCGCGTGCTCGACACGCAGTGCGAGAAACTGGCGCTGACACGCAAGCTCACCGCCACCATGCGCGAAGTCTGGGCGATGCAGCCCCGGTTCGAGCACCGCGGCGCGCAGCGTCCCTACCGTTTGCTCGAGGCGCCGCGTTTTCGCATGGGCTACGACTTCCTCGAGATCCGTGCGGCGAGCGGCGAGGTGAATCCCGAGCTGGAAGCCTGGTGGCGTGCGTTCCAGCAGGCCGACGCCGAGACCCGCCAGGCGATGCTGCTGCCCGATAGCGGCCCGCGCAAGAAACGCCGGCGGCGGCGCAAGCGCAACGAAGGCGCGGAGCCGGGTCCCGAACAGGCGTGAGCACCGCCTACATCGGCATCGGTTCCAACCAGGGCGACGCACGCGCCCACGTCCGGCAGGCTTTCGAGGAGCTCGCGCAGCTGCCCGAGACGCGGCTCGAAGCGCGCTCGGGGTTGTACCGCAGCGCACCGCTCGACGCTCCCGGGCAGCCCGACTACGTGAATGCCGTAGCCGGCGTGGACACCGATCTGTCCGCCGCGCAGCTGCTCGCCGCGCTGCAGGACATCGAGGCGCGCCACGGCCGCGAGCGGCCCTCCGCCAACGCGCCGCGCACGCTCGACCTGGACCTGCTGCTCTACGGCGAGGCGAGCTTCGGCTCGGCCATGCTGACCCTGCCGCATCCGCGCATGCACCTGCGCGCCTTCGTGCTCATCCCGTTGCTGGAGCTCGATCCGCTGCTGGAGGTGCCGGGCCATGGCGCGGCGCGCGCGCTGGCCGCGGCCTGCGCCGGCCAGCGTGTGACGCGCCTGGATTGAAATGGAGCGCCTGCGCTATATCGCGGTGGAGGGCCCGATCGGCTCGGGCAAGACCAGCCTCGCGCGCCGCCTCGCCGCGCGCCTGGGCGCGGACCTGCTGCTCGAGCAGCCCGGGGAGAATCCGTTCCTCGCGCGTTTCTATCAGGACATGGCGCGCTTTGCGCTGCCCACTCAGCTGTTCTTCCTGTTCCAGCGCGCGCGCCAGCTCGAGCCGCTGGCGCAGCCCGACATGTTCGCGCGCGCCACGGTTGCGGATTTCCTCATCGACAAGGACCCGCTGTTCGCGCGCATCACGCTCAGCGGCGACGAACTGGCGCTGTACCAGCGCATCTACGAGGCGCTGCGGCCGCAGGCGCCCGTGCCCGACCTGGTGATCTACCTGCAGGCGCAACCGCAAGTGCTCATCGAGCGCGTCCGGCGCCGCGGCACGGACTACGAGCGCGGCATCGGCGAGGACTACCTCGCGCTACTTGCCGAAGGCTATGCGCGCTTCTTCTACCACTACGCGGCCTCGCCGGTGCTGATGGTGAATTCGGAGAATCTGAACTTCGCGGAGCGCGACGCCGATTTCGACCTGCTGGTGGCGCGCATGCGCGCCATGAAGAGCCGGCGCGAGTACTTCAACCTGGGCTGAGCGGCGCGCTAGACCGGATAGGGGTCGAAGGTGATCGACTCGACCGGGCAGCCCATCGACACGGCCATCTTGTCCATCACTGCATCGGTCAGGGCAACCGCCTGAAAATCCTGGTCGCCGCTCTTGGCCGCGATGAACGCTTTCGCCTGCGCCTCGGTATTCCAGGTCACCACGGGGTCGGGGTTGACTCCTGCTACCTGCCGACAGACCGGGATGCCGTCGGACTTGTAGACAATCGCATACATGCTGCCCCTCCGGGATGTGCACTATGCCGCAAAAACGACCCCTTTATAACCGATAGTGTGTCTGATTTACAACAGAGTCTGCCGCTGGCAGGCCGAGCATCGCCAGTCGCACGGATTACCGATTCCGCGCGCTTCCCAGGACCGCGCCAATCCCCGGTGCGTGCATCGGGGATTCCCCGATTTGCACAGGGAATGTCAAAGAGCGTTAAATGACTCCGGGGAGGCTCGCGCGGTTTATCGCCGCATCCGGGCCTCGGGCATTGGCCCCCGCCATGGGGGCTTTTCTATCTGGGAGGAGATTCAGATGAGCAACATGAACGACATGATCGGGCTGCGCGCGCCGTGCACGAAAACCTACCGCGAGCTCGAGTTCGAGTTCGAACCTGCCAGCGGCACGCTGTGGGGATTCATGAACCAGCGCGGCAACGCCTGCTTCAACCTCGGCATCCTCAAGGAGATCGGCGACCACGACCAGGCGCTCACCGCCAACGGCGGGCGCGTCGAGTTCGCCGGCGACCTGCACCCGGTGAACTGGTACGTCGCCGCCTCGCGCGTGCCCAAGGTGTTCAACCTCGGCGGCGACCTGGCGCTGTTCCTCCTGCTGATCAAGGCGCGCGACCGCGACGCGCTCGCGCACTACGCGCGGCTGTGCATCGACAACGTGCACGCGCGCATCAGCAACTACGGCTGCCCGACGGTGACCACGATCTCGCTGGTGCAGGGCGACGCGCTGGGCGGCGGATTCGAGACCGCCCTGTCCTCCGACCTGGTGGTGGCGGAAGAGTCGGCGCAGATGGGCCTGCCGGAGATCCTGTTCAACCTGTTCCCGGGCATGGGCGCCTACAGCCTGCTCGCGCGGCGCATCGGCATGCGCGACGCGGAACGCCTGATCCTGTCGGGCCGCTTGCTGAGCGCCGCCAAGCTGCACGAGATGGGCGTGGTGGACGTGCTGGCGAAGGACGGCCAAGGCGAAGCGGCGGTGCGCGACTGGATCGCCGCCAACGCCAAGCGCAGGAACGGCCTGCAGGGCGTACTGCGTGCGCGCCAGCAGGTGTTCCCGGTGACGCGCGAGGAACTCGACGCGGTCGCCGATACCTGGGTGGACTGCGCGCTGCGGCTCGAGGACCGCGACCTGCGCATGATGAGCCGCGTGGTGCGGGCGCAGGTGCGGCGCCTGGAAGAAGGCGACATCACCGACATCGCCGCCGAAGCGCTGTCGGCGGTGGCCTGAACGCCTATGCCGGGCCCAGTGGACCGCCGGTCCTGAAAATCTGCCCGAACTGATGGAAGTTCACCAGCGTCGAGCGTGTGATCGCGGCCTGCGCGGCGGGGTCCTGCACCGTCTTGAGGAGACGGTTGAGGCTCGCCATGTGGTCGAGGTCCATGGACGCGTGCGAGCTGAGGAACCTGAATCCGCCCGCGCCCACGTCACGCCCGAGCTTGCGTGCGATCGAGTCCGAGACCCGCCCGCCGTACACCGAGGAGATCACTTCGAGCACGTAGAGCATGCCCAGCACCGAGCACGGATGAACGCGATCGGCCGCGTAGTAGTTGTACCCGATCATTGCCTGCACCGGAACGCTTGGCGGTTTGGCAAGCGCTGTGGAGACATCGCCCCCCAACGCCCCGATGTCTTCCAGCACCCAGCTCTCGTGCCCCTTTTCCTCCTCGATGCGCTCGTACAGCGCGTAGCGCACGTCGCGAAAATCGTCGCCGCAGCGCGCCGCGGCAGCCGCCATCACCGGGCAGAAGTGCCACACGATGTGGAATAGGTCGTGCAGGAAGGCGCTGTATTCGGGCAGCGTCAGCCCGTGGTGGACCATCGCATGCACGCGCGGCTCCTCCTCGAGCGTGCGGCGGCTGGCGTCGGAATTCTCGACCAGTTCGATGAAAAAAGACATCGCAGGATTGTAGCGCGAGACGCGTTTCAGCAATCCGATGGTATGAAATGACGGCCATGGACCCGATCAAGCTTTACCTGATGATGCTGCCGGTGTTCTTCGCCGCCATCGCGCTGGAGGCGCTGTACTACCGCGTCGCCCTGCACCGGCCTTACGGCTGGAAAGTCACGACCTCCAATCTCGCCGTGGCCGTCGGCCGCCTCGGCACCGACGCCTTCACCAAGGCACTGGTGGCGGCGGTCTACGTCGCCGCCTACCAGTTGCGGCCCTTCGACATTCCTCTGGACCGCTGGGAGGGCTGGGTGGCGCTGTTCCTCGCCGTGGAACTGGCCTACTACTGGCTGCACCGCTTCAGCCACGAGATCCGCTGGATGTGGGCGCAGCACAGCGTGCACCACTCCGCGCGCCAGATCACGCTCTCGGTCGCCTACCGCCTGGGCTGGACGCAGTTCTTCGCCGGGCCGTGGCTGTTCCTGGTGCCGGTGTGCTGGATCGGCTTCGATCCGCGCGCGGTGGTGCTGATGTACGCGATCAACCTGCTGTACCAGTTCTGGCTGCATACCGAGGTGGTGCCCAAGCTCGGTGCGCTGGAAGCGGTGCTGAACACGCCCTCGCTGCACCGCGTGCATCATGCCGTCGAGCCCGAGTACCTGGACCGCAACTACGGCGGGGTGCTGATCGTCTGGGACCGGTTGTTCGGCACCTATGCCAGGGAGCGCGACGGTGCGCCGCGCACCTACGGCCTGGTGCGCCAGATCGACACGCTCAACCCGGTGAAGATCGTGTTTGCCGAGTGGGTGGCCTTGTTCAGGGACCTGCGCGCCGCGCGCAGCCTGCGCGAGGTGCTCGGCCTCGCCTTCGGTCACCCGGGCTGGAAAGCCGACGGGTCAGGCCAGACCACCCGGGCGATCCGGCGCGCCGCCGGCATCCCCGAGGATTCGCGCGCTCGCGCGCCGCTCGCCTCGCTGGGCGCGGAGCGCGACGCCTCCGGCTAGATCGCCGAGCAGCCCCTTGCGCGGCGCTCAATGCTCCGGCGGCTGCAGTCGCGCGACCAACCGGGGCCACAGGGCAGGCCCGGCCCTGCGACTGAAGAAGCCGAAATGGCCGATCTTGCGCGCACCCCCGTCGGCAGGTGTGAAGACAATGTGCTGCGGCGACAGCTGTGGATAGTAGGCAAGAAATCGTCGCATGCCCGCGACGGTGGCAAACGCGTCATCGCTGAACCGGATCACGAGCGCGGGACGCTCCAGCACGGCGCAACGGTCGAGCAGTCGCCGCGTGCGCTCGTCGTCTGGATTGGCGCCGGCGGGTCGCAGGTCGGACGAACGGCGCGCGGCCCATTGCAGCGCGACGCCAGCGGGAATGTCTTCGCCGAGACCCAGGCGGCGCCCCGGGAAGTAGCCGATGAGGCGAGTGAGCACCGGCATCAGCCCGTGCCAGAGCGCGGCCATCGGCAACCGGTAGAGCGGACGATAGTCGCCGTAGTAACCCGTATGGGCGCCGATCAGGACCAGGCGGGCCTGCTCCGCGGCGTTGTGCGCCCCCCCAAAGAGCAGCGCGCCGAGCGAATGAGCGATTCCGATCAGCTCCGCCTGCGGGAAGCGCTCGCGCAACCAGCCGATCGCCGCACTGCAGTCGTACTCCGCCCAGTCCTCGATGACCGAGCGGAATCCTCGCAGCGCCAAGGGCCGGGACAGCCCGACGCCGCGAAAATCGTAGGTCAGCACCGGCATGCCCGACTGCGCGAGAAAGCGGGCGAAGCGCCGGTAGCGCTGCGCCGGGATCCCGGCGCCCCCGTGCAGGACGACCGCACGCCGCGGCGCGTCGCCGGTGCGCACCGAGTAAAGGATCGCGCCCAACTCGTAACCGTCGAGGGTGCAGATCCGCAGCGGCTGCTCGTCAACCGCCAGCTCGGATCGGTCGTCGCAAGCCAAATGTCACACGCTGCGGTATGGGTGGTGCAGGAACACCCGGAATTCCAACTGTGGCGCTAGCTCGCCGACCGGCTGCGCTTTTCCTGCACGTAGCGCTCCAGGGCGGCGCGCCCCTGGGCGAACTCCTCGTTCAGCGAGCGCACCAGCGACGAGGATTGCAGCCGCAGCTCGGCGTCGGAACTCTTGCCCAGCGTCGCGCACAGCCGTGTGAGGCGCTCGGTACCGATGCTCGCCGCCGACCCCTTCATGGCGTGCAGGTGTGCGCGGAAGTCGCCGAAATTGCGCGCCGCCACCGACGCTTCCATTTTCGCCAGCAACGACTGGCTGTCAGCGACGAATACCCCGACCAGCCGCTCGAGAAAATCCGGTGTCGAGCCCAGGTCCTCGAGGTGCGCCAGGGTCTCGGTATTCACCACTTCCGCGCCCATTGGCGCCGCTGCGGCGGCGGGCGCCGCGCGCGCCGCCTCCTGCGACTTGCCCGCCGTCAGGCTGCGCATTTCGTCCAGCAGGCGCAGGGCTTCCACCGGCTTGGGAACGAAACTGTCGGCCCCGGCCTCCAGGCACTCGCGCTTCGCCTCCAGCGTGACGTCGGCCGAGAGCATGACCACCGGCAGCCGCTCGCGGCCGCGCGTCATCAGACGGATCGCCTGCAGGGTCTCCAGGCCGCTCAGGCCCGGCATGTTGCGATCCAGCAGCACGATGTCGTACTGGCCGGCCTCCAGCGCGTCGAGCGCCTGATCGCCGTCCGCGACCAGCGACACGCCGTGCCCGGCCCGCTCGAGGATGCGGCCAAGCACCTCGCGGTTGGTCGGATTGTCGTCCGCCACCAGCACCGACAGGCGCTTGGCGCCCTGACCGCGCTTGGCGTAATCCTTCAGCCGCACCACGCCGTCGCTCACCTCGTCCGAAGAGGAGATCGCGTGCAGCACGTTGAACAGCTGGCGCTTCTCGAACGGCAGCTCGAGCACGGCGCTGAATCCCGCCGACAGCGCGGCAAAGCGCTGCACCTCGGCCTCGCGCGGCACGGCCAGCACCGCCGGCGGCGCCGGCTCGGGCGCGGCACGACGCAGGCGCCGCGCCAGTTGCGGGTCGCCGCGCTCCGAATACATCAGCACGCTGTGATAAGGCCTGGCGAGCGCGATGTCGGAGATCAGGCGGTCCGCGCCCTCGTCCACACTGGCGGCGCGCACGCCCACCGCGCCCCAGGCTGCGAGCGCCTGCTCGATCGACTGCGCCTGGTCTGCGGGCATGCCGACCAGAAGAATGCGTGCCCCCGCGAGTTCGCCCGCGCCGGCGCTCACGCGCTCGGGCTGCTTCTCGTAGGTGATGTCGAACCAGAACGTGCTGCCCAGGCCGACCGCGCTCTCCAGCCCGATCTTGCCGCCCATCAATTCGACCAGTTGCTTGGCGATGGTGGTGCCCAGGCCCGTGCCGCCGAAGCGCCGCGTGGTGGACTGGTCGGCCTGCGTGAAGCTCTCGAAGATGCGCTGCTGCGCCTCCTGCGGGATGCCGATGCCGGTGTCGCGCACCGAAAACTTGAGGCGCACGCCGGTCTCGGTCTCCTCCTGCAGCGACACGTGCACGGTGACACTGCCGCGCTCGGTGAACTTGACCGCATTGCCCGCCAGGTTGATCAGCACCTGGCGCAGGTGGTGCGCGTCGCCGCGCAGGGCCGGCGGCACCTCCGGCATGATCGAGACCACGAATTCCACGCCCTTCGCCTGCGCCTGCGTCTGCAGGATGCGGCTGGTGCTGTTGACCAGCGCGTGCAGGTCGAAATCGGTGCGCTCCAGCACCAGCTTGCCGGCCTCGATCTTGGAGAAGTCGAGCACGTCCTCCACCAGGCCCAGCATCAACTGGCTCGAGCCGCGCAGCGTCTGCAGCATGTCGGCCTGCTCGCGCGACAGCGTGGTGTCGCGCATCAGGTCGGCCATGCCGATGATGGCGTTGAGCGGCGTGCGCAGTTCGTGGCTCACCACCGAGATGAAGCGCCGCTTGGCCTGGTTTGCCGCCTCGGCGCGTGCGACAGCATCGAACATGCGCCTCACCAGCGTCAGTACGTACAGGCTCAGGGCGACGAAGCCGACGATCATGCCGAGGCCCACGTCGAGTCGCGCCTGCCAGTACTCGCTCACGTTCAGCGCCACCGCGAATCCGAGCATGCTCAGGACCAGTGACAGCACGAGGTAGCGCGCGCCGTAGCGAAAACCGTTGCCGAAAGTAAACCAGAGATAGACCAGGAACAGCGGAATGCCCAGCTCCTGGAAATACGCGACGCACCAGCTGAGCGTGGCGGCATCGAGGACCGTACCGGCGACGCGACGCGCCGGCGACACGCCTGGCGACGCGAGAATCGCAACGAACATCGCCGTCGACAAAACCAGAAAACCGCTCCAGACCAAAATATGCGGCTCGGGCAGGCCCTCGGCGTACCGCTCCAGGATCTCGGGCAGCAGGTACAGGCCGAGCAGCAATCCGACCACCACACGCACGATCGCCTGCTCGTGCTCGGAGTCGGGCCGCGCCGCGAGCCGCGCGCGCAGCGCGTGCAGCCAGACTGCGCCCGGCAGCGTCATGGCCGCACCGCCTCGGGGTCGCGCAACTCGAGCTGGATGCGCGCTACCTTCTCGCGCACGCCGGAGAACGCGTCCACCAGCTGCGGATCGAAGTGCTTGCCGCGCTGCGCCCCCAGGAACTCGAAGGCCTGGTCGACGCCCCAAGCCTTCTTGTACGGCCGCGTCGAGGTGAGCGCGTCGTAGACGTCCGCCACGGCGACGACGCGCGCGCACAGCGCGATGTGGTCGCCCACCAGACCGTTGGGATAGCCCGAGCCGTCGTATTTTTCGTGGTGGCCGAGCGCAATCAGCGAACCCATGCGCACGTACTTCGAGGCGCTGCCCTTGAGGATCTCGTGACCGATCACCGGATGGCGGCGCATGACCTCGGACTCGGTGTCGTCCAGCCGGCTCGACTTGAGCAGGATCTGGTCCGGGATGCCGATCTTGCCGATGTCGTGCAGCGGCGCGGCGAGCTCGATGGACTCCGCTTCCTCATGCTCCAGGCCGATGGTGTCGGCGATCAGGCGCGAGTAGCGCGCCATGCGCACCAGGTGGTAGCCGGTTTCCTCGTCGCGGAATTCTCCGGCGCGCGCCAGGCGCATCAATGTCTCCTTCTCGCGGTCGCGCACTTCGCGCGTCGCCTCGTCCACCAGGCCCTCGAGCAGGCGCCGGCGGTCTTCCAGCGCCAGGTGCTGGCGGCGCAGCGTGAGCAGGTTGCGGCAGCGCGCCATGCACTCGCGCGCATCCACCGGCTTGGTGAGGAAATCGGTGACGCCCGCGTCCAGCGCGTCGTAGCGCACCTTACGGTCATCGTGCGCGGTGACCATCATGATTGGCACGTTCTCGTAGCCGGGCAGCGCGCGCAGGCGCTTGGCCAGTTCGATGCCGTTCATGTCCGGCATCATGTAGTCGATCAGCACCAGGTCGGCGACGTGGCGCGTGGCCCACACCACCGCGTCCACCGGGCGCAGGAAGCCCTCGACTGCCACGCGATCGTCGAGCGAACGCACCACCTGTTCGAGAATTGCGCGGCCGGTCGACTGGTCATCGACCACCATCGCGGTGTTGCGCGCTGCCGGCAGCACGAAGAGCTGCGCTTTTGCCATGCACTTCCCGTGGGAAAACGGACCGGCAAGCCTACCCCCCACTGCTCCGGCTGTCCAGTTAACACCCTGAGCCAAAAGCAAGAAAGCGTGATGCCGGGCCGAGGAAGCCTGGCCCGGGCGCGCGCAAGCGTAGGATGGGCGCCTGATCGGCCACTCGCTCAGGCTCAGGCCGGGGCGCCGCACAATTTGCAGGAGGGGCCATGCGTAGTGTCAAGGCAGTGCCGATTCGAGGCAGCGCGGGCGACCAGCTTGCAGCGCACGTGCGCGAGCTCGAGCAGGTGCTCGAGCACACGGGCGAGGCGATCATCGTCAAGGACATGAACGCGCTCGTCACTTACTGGAACCGCGAGGCGAGCTCGCTGTACGGCTTCAGCGCCGAAGAGGCCGTCGGGCGCACCTTGCGGCAGCTGCACGCCGCCGACCTGTCGGAAGCGGACTACGCCCGCATCCTTGAGCGCATCCGCGCCGGCAAGCCGACCGCCTCGACCGCCGACCGGCGCAAGCGCACCGGCGAGACCGTACGCGTAGCGCTGAAGACCACGCCGCTGCGCGACAGGCAAGGGCGGCTCGCGGGCGAGATCACTGTGGCGCGCGACGTCACTGCGCTGCACCATACCGAAGAGGCGTTGCGCGGCGCCCAGGCTGCGCTGGAAGGGCGGCTGGCCGCCATCCGCGAGTCGAACCGCAACCTGACTCGCGAAATCGGCGCCCGCCGCAAGACGGAATCCGCGATGCGCAAATCCAATCTGGCGCTGGCGTCGACCGTGCGCCAGCTCGAAGGCTTCCGTCGCGACGGCGAGGCACTGTCGCGCATGGCCGAACTGCTGCAGTCCAGCACGCAGCGCGGCGAGTCCTACGCCATCGTGCGCGAGACGGCGGCGCAACTGTTCCCCGGCGTCCCCGGGGCGCTCTATATCTTCCGTGAGTCGCGCGACGTGCTGGAGCACGCCGCGGAATGGAATTCCGCGCAGGCACGCGAACAGGTGGTGGCGCCGGAGGACTGCTGGGCGATGCGCCTCGGCCGTCCGCACTACGTGACCCGCCAGGGCGCCGTGCGCTGCCGGCATGCGCCCGAAGAGGGCAGCAGCTACGTGTGCATGCCGGTGCAGGGCCAGGGACAAGTGCTCGGGTTGCTGCACCTGGCCCTGGATCTGGGCGGCCGCGGCGCGCGTCCGCCCGAGGAAGCCGACCGGCGCCTGCGCGCGTTCACCGACAGCATCGGGCCGGCGCTGGCCAATCTCAGGCTGCGCGATGCGCTGCGCGAGCTCGCGCTGCACGACACCCTCACCGGGTTGTACAACCGGCGCTACATGGAGGACTCGCTCAAGCGGGAACTGCACCGCGCCAAGCGCAGTGGCAAGCCCGCCTCGATCATCATGATCGACATCGACCATTTCAAGCAGTTCAACGACAAATACGGCCACGATGCTGGCGACTTCGTGCTGAGCGCCGTGGCACGCGCGATCGGCAAGAACATCCGCCCCTCCGACATTGCCTGCCGCTACGGCGGCGAAGAGCTGGTGGTGGTGCTGGTCGATGCGGACCTCGAGTGCGCGCGCGCACGGGCGGAGACGCTGCGCGTCGCGATTCGGGACACCAATCTCACGCATCTCGGCCAGACGCTGCCGGCGCCGACCGCCTCGTTCGGCGTCGCGGCCTATCCGATACATGGGGAAAATCCGGCCGACGTCCTCAAGGCCGCCGACGTCGCGCTCTACAGCGCCAAGCACGCGGGGCGGGACCAGGTGTGCGTCGCCGAGCTCCCCGCCGCGACCTGAGGAAGGCGCGCGGCTGGCGCGCGACGGCACGCCAGATTCAGCCAACTGGAGCCTGGTGCCGGAAGAGAGACTCGAACTCTCATGGGGTTGCCCCCGGCGGATTTTGAGTCCGCTGCGTCTACCGATTCCGCCATTCCGGCGTGGGGAGCGGAATTATAGAACCCTATAATGCCGCGGCATGCGGCTTGCCGAGTTCGACTATGCGCTGCCCGAAGCGCTGATCGCCCAGCACCCGGCGCCCGAGCGCACCTCCAGCCGGCTGCTGCGCCTGGACGCGACCACCGGCAAGCTCGAGGACCTCGCCTTCGCCGACCTGCCCTCGCTGCTGGGCAAGCGCGACACCCTGGTGCTGAACGACACGCGCGTGATCAAGGCGCGCCTGTTGGGAAACAAGGCGAGCGGCGGGCGCCTCGAGCTGTTCATCGAGCGGGTCACCGGCGCGCGCGAGGCGCTGGCGCTGATCCGCTCGGCCCACGCGCCGCGCGCCGGCAACGAGCTGATCGTGGGCGACGGCGCGCGCGTCGCGGTCACCGGTCGCGAGGGCGACCTGTACCGCGTGCGCTTCGCCGAGGACGTGCACCGGATTCTCGAGCGCTGCGGCGCGGTGCCCCTGCCGCCCTATATCCGGCACGCGCCGGAGGCGGCGGATGCCGAGCGCTACCAGACCGTGTACGCCGAGCGTCCCGGAGCGGTCGCGGCGCCCACCGCGGGGCTGCACTTTGACCGCCCGCTGCTGCAGCGGCTGGAGGCGCGCGGCGCGCGCGTCGCACGCCTCACCCTGCACGTCGGCGCCGGCACCTTCCAGCCGGTGCGCAGCGACGACATCGACCTGCACCGCATGCACCAGGAGCACTATGAAATCCCGCGCGAGACCATGAACGCGATCGCCGGGCGGCGCGTGCTGGCGGTGGGCACCACGTCGCTGCGCGCGCTCGAGAGCGCCGCGCTCAGCGGGCAGCTGCGCGGCGAAACCGATCTGTTCGTGCGCCCGGGGTTCCAGTTCCTGCTGGCCGACCGGCTGCTCACCAATTTCCACCTGCCCAAGTCGAGCCTGCTGATGCTGGTGTCCGCGTTCGCAGGGCAGGAGAACATGCGCCGCGCCTACGCGCACGCCATCGAGCGCCGCTACCGCTTCTTTTCCTACGGCGACGCCATGCTGATCGAGCGCGCGGGATGAAGTTCACGCTCAGCCATCGCGACGGCGCCGCGCGCCGCGGCCGCCTGGAACTCGCGCACGGCGCCGTGGACACGCCCGCCTTCATGCCGGTGGGCACCTACGGCACGGTGAAGGCCATGTCCCCGGCGGAGCTGAAGGAGATCGGCGCGCAGATCGTGCTCGGCAACACCTTCCACCTGTGGCTGCGGCCCGGCACCGAGGTCATCGCGAAGCACGGCGGCCTGCACCGCTTCATGGGCTGGGACGGCCCGATCCTCACCGACTCGGGGGGGTTTCAGGTGTTCAGCCTCGGCGCCATGCGCGAGATCGGCGAGGAAGGGGTGAAGTTCGCCTCCCCGATCAACGGCGACCGGCTGCTGCTGACCCCCGAGGAGTCGATGCGCGTGCAGCGCGCGCTCGACTCGGATATCGCCATGGTGTTCGACGATTGCACCGCGCACCCGGCGACGCACAAGCAGGCGGAGAAATCGATGCAGCTCAGCCTGCGCTGGGCCGAACGCTCCAGGCGCGCGTTCGAAGGCAGCCGCAACGCGCTGTTCGGCATCGTGCAAGGCAGCGTGTACGAGGAGTTGCGCGAGGCGTCGCTCGCCGGGCTGCAGGGCATCGGCTTCGAGGGCTATGCCATCGGCGGCCTGGCGGTGGGCGAGTCCAAGGAGGCGCGCGAGCGCATCCTCGCGCACACCGCGCCGCGTTTGCCCGCGGACCGGCCGCGCTACCTGATGGGCATGGGCACGCCGGAAGACCTGATCGGCGCGGTGAGCGCCGGCGTGGACATGTTCGACTGCGTGCTGCCGACGCGCAATGCGCGCAATGGCTGGCTCTACACGCGCCGCGGCGACGTCAAGATACGCAACGCGCGCTGGCGCGACGACCCCGCCCCGCTCGATGCCGAGTGCGCCTGCTACGCCTGCCGCAATTTCAGCCGCGCCTACCTGCACCACCTGCAGAAGGCGAACGAAATCCTCGGCGCGCGCCTCAATACCCTGCACAACCTGCACTACTACCAGGAACTGATGCGCGAACTGCGCGCCGCCATCGAGGGCGCGCGCCTCGCGCCGACCGCCGCGCGCCTGCTGGAGGAGCGCGGCCTGCTGCTATAATTCGCGCCCTTTCAGAGGGAGTTCGTCGCGATGATTTCCAACGCCTACGCACAGATTGCCGGCGGCGATGCCGGCTTCATGGGCTTATTGCCCATCGTGCTGATGTTCGTGCTGCTGTATTTCCTCATGATCCGGCCGCAGATGAAGCGCGCCAAGGAGCACAAGCAGATGGTCGAGGCGCTGCAAAAGGGCGACGAAGTGGTGACCGCGGGTGGCGTCGTGGGGCGCATCGGCGAGATGGGCGAGGCCTATGTCGGCCTGGAAATCGCGCCCAACACCACGATCAGCGTGCAGCGCACCGCGGTGCAGACGCTGCTGCCCAAGGGCACGATGAAGTCGCTGAAGTAGCGCCCCGGGCGTGAACCGCTATCCGACCTGGAAGTACGCGCTGGTCGCGCTGTGCGTGGCGCTCGCGGCGCTCTACACGCTGCCCAATTTCTTCGGCGAATCACCCGCGGTGCAGGTGTCCAGCGTCCGGGCCACGGTGCGCGTGGACAGCGCGCTGCTGCAGCGCGTGGAAAGCGTGCTCAACCAGGCCTCGATCCCCTATACGGGCGCTGTGCTCGACGCCAACAGCCTGCGCGTGCGCTTCGCCGACACCGATGTCCAGCTCAAGGCAAAGGAAGCGATCGACAAGGCGGTCAACCCGGACCCCGCCAACGCCTCCTACGTCGTGGCGCTCAACCTGCTGTCCGCGTCGCCGGGCTGGCTGACCGCGATTCGCGCCCTGCCGATGTACCTCGGCCTCGATCTGCGCGGCGGGGTGCACTTCCTGCTGCAGGTGGACATGCCGGCGGCGCTGACCAAGCGCCTGGAAAGCCTCACCGGGGACATCCGCAGCCTGCTGCGCGACAAGAGCATCCGCCACGGCGGCGTGGTGCGCGCGGGACAGAGCCTGCGCATCCGCTTCCGCGACGCCGAAGTGCGCGCCAAGGCGAGCGACGTCGTTGCCACCGGCCTCACCGACCTGGTGCTCACCGAGCGCGAGGAAGGCGCCGAGTTCCTGCTCGTCGCCACGCTCAAGCCCGAGGCCGCCCGGCGCACCCAGGATTTCGCGCTCAAGCAGAACATCACCACCTTGCACAACCGCATCAACGAGCTGGGTGTTTCCGAGCCGGTGATCCAGCAGCAGGGCGCCGACCGCATCGTGGTGCAGCTGCCCGGGGTGCAGGACACGGCGAAAGCCAAGGACATCCTCGGGCGCACCGCCACGCTCGAGATCCGCATGGTGGACCACGAGAAGATGACGCCAGACCTGCTCGCCGCCGCAGCGCGCGGCGACGTGCCCTTTGGCACCGAGTACTACGTGGAGCGCGACGGCGCGCCGCTGCTGGTGCGCAAGGACGTGGTGCTGACCGGGGACCGGCTGACCGACGCGCAGCCGGGCTTCGACAACCAGACCAACGAGCCGGCCGTGCACCTGACGCTGGACGGCGCCGGCGCGCGAATCTTCAAGGACGTGACGCGCGACAACGTCGGCAAGCGCATGGCGATCCTGCTGATCGAGAAAGGCAAGGGCGAGGTGGTGACCGCGCCGGTGATCCGCAGCGAGATCGGCGGTGGCCGCGTGCAGATTTCCGGGCGCATGAGCACCACCGAGGCAGCCGACGTCGCGTTGCTGCTGCGCGCGGGTGCCCTCGCCGCGCCAATGGAGATCATCGAAGAGCGCACCGTAGGCCCGAGCCTCGGGCGCGACAATATCCAGAAGGGCTTCGACGCCACGCGCTGGGGCTTTTTCGCCATCGTGGTGTTCATGTCGGCGTACTACGCGGTGTTCGGCCTGATCTCGTCAGTGGCGCTGGCCGTGAACCTGCTGTTCCTGGTGGCGCTCCTGTCGCTGCTGCAGGCCACGCTGACCCTGCCGGGCATCGCCGCCATCGCGCTCACGCTCGGCATGGCGATCGACGCCAACGTGCTGATCAACGAGCGCATCCGCGAAGAGCTGCGCGGCGGAGCCACGCCGCAGGCGGCGATCGCTGCAGGCTACGAGCGCGCCTGGGGCACCATCGTCGACTCGAACGTCACCACGCTGATCGCCGGCCTGGCACTGCTGATCTTCGGCTCGGGGCCGGTGCGCGGTTTCGCCGTGGTTCACGTCCTGGGCATCCTCACTTCGATTTTCTCCTCGGTGGTGGTGTCGCGCGCGATGGTCAACCTGTTCTACGGCCACCGGCGCAAGGTGCAGCGCCTGATGATCGGCGACACGGCATGGAAGTGAGCTGAGCCATGGAGTTCTTCAAGATCCGGCGCACCATCCCGTTCATGCGGCATGCACTGGTGTTCAACGTCATCTCGTTGATCACCTTCGCGCTGGCGGTGTTTTTCCTCAGCACGCGCGGCCTCAACTACTCCATCGAATTCACCGGCGGCACCCTGCTGGAGGTGAGCTACCAGCAGTCCGCACAGGTCGACCGCATCCGCAATTCGCTCGAACGCGCGGGCTACAAGGCCGAAGTGCAGACCTTCGGCTCGTCGCGCGATGTACTGATCCGCATGCACGTCGACAACAGCCGCTCCAGCGCCGCGCTGTCGGAGCAGGTGCTCGGGGTGCTGCGCGCAGACGACAAGTCGGTCGAGCTGCGCCGCGTGGAGTTCGTCGGCCCGCAGGTGGGCGAGGAGCTCGCCGAGTACGGCGCACTCGCGCTGCTGGTCACCGCAGTGGGCATCGTGCTGTACCTGTGGATGCGCTTCGAATGGCGCTTCGGGCTCTCCGCGATCATCGCCAACCTGCACGACGTGGTGATCATCCTCGGCTTCTTCGCCTTCTTCCAGTGGGAGTTCTCGCTCCCGGTGCTGGCGGCGGTGCTCGCCGTGCTCGGCTACTCGGTGAACGAATCGGTGGTGGTGTTCGACCGGGTGCGCGAGATGTTCCGCAAGCTGCGCAAGGCGCAGGTGCCGGAAGTCATCGACAGCGCCATCACCGGCACCATCTCGCGCACCATCATCACGCACGGCAGCACCCAGGTGATGGTCACCACCATGCTGATCTTCGGCGGGCCGGCGCTGCACTACTTCGCGCTGGCGCTCACCATCGGCATCCTGTTCGGCATCTATTCCTCGGTGCTGGTGGCGAGCCCCCTGCTCATGTGGTTCGGCGTGGATCGCGCCCAGTTCGTGCGACCGCTGAAGAAGCCCGGCAAGGACGGCGACGAGGGCGCCGTGGTCTGACCCCGGGTCTGACCCCGCCTT
>JAABQT010000090.1 GCA_011391295.1 Betaproteobacteria bacterium | reverse complement strand
TACGGCTCGCTCCTGGCAACCAAGCTGCTGCTTGCCGGGCACACGGCGAAGCTGGTTTGCCTCCCAAATGAAGTCGACAGAGTCTAGTGGATCGGCGTTGAAGGGCAATTCGGCGCACACGCGCAAGGAGCACGAACATGGAATCACTGACGAAACTCGGCGTCGCGGTCGGCGCGCGGCTGATCGAACGCGGGCAGACGCTGGCAGTGGCCGAGTCCTCGGCGGGCGGAGTGATCAACGCGGCCCTGGTCGCGGTCCCGGGCGCCTCGGCCTATTACGTCGGCGGCTGCGTGATCTACACGGCGGCCGGGCGGGAGGCGCTGCTGGGCATCACGCCGCAGGACCTGGCGGGCATGCGCTCGGCGAGCGAGCCGTTCGCGCGGCTCATGGCGCGGCGGGTGCGCGAGAAGCTCGGCACGACCTGGGGCCTGAGCGAGACCGGCGCGAGCGGCCCGAAGGGCAACCGCTACGGCGACCCTGCGGGACACGCGTGCATCGCGGTGTCCGGGCCGGTCGAGGCGGTCATCACCGTCGAGACGGGCAGCGCCGCGCGCGAGGACAATATGTGGGTCTTCGCGCGGCGTGCGCTCGAGCTGCTCGACGCGTGCATGCAAGAATCCGCATTTTGAGCGACAGGGAGTGAGCCATGGGAATGCTTGACGGCAAGGTAGCAATCATCACGGGTGCCACCAGCGGCATCGGCGCGCGCACGGCGGAGCTGTTCGTCGAAGAAGGCGCGCGCGTGTTGTTCACGGGCCGGCGCAGGCCGGAAGGTGAAGCCTTGCAACAGAGGCTCGGGAAAGCTGCGCGCTTCGAACAGGCGGACGCCACCGTGGAAGCAGACTGGAAACGGGTGCTCGATCAGGCCTTGGCCCAGTTCGGCCGGCTGGACTGCCTGTTCAACAACGCCGGCGGCCCGGCGCCCACGGGCAGCATCACCGGCATTCCCGTCGAGGGCTTCGATGCGGCGATGGCGCTGCTGGTGCGCTCGGTCATGCTCGGCATGAAGCATGCGGCGCCCGTCATGATGCGCCAGTGCTCCGGGAGCATCGTCAACAACGGCTCGATCGCGGCGCATCTTGCCGGCTACTCCAGCTCCATGGTCTACGCCGCCGCCAAGGCCGCCGTGAACCATCTGAGCCGCTGCGTCGCCATGGAGCTCGGCGAGCACAACGTGCGCGTCAATTCGGTGTCGCCCGGCCTGATCGCGACCGGAATCATGCCCAAGGCGCTGGGCATGGAAGCGGGCAAGGCGGACAGGCTGGTGGCCGAGCTGGCGCCGCGCTACGCCAGGATGCAGCCGATCCCGCGCGCCGGCGCCCCCGACGACATCGCGCAGTGTGTCCTCTGGCTCGCCTCCGAGCACTCGAGCTTCGTCAACGGCACCGACATCGTGGTCGACGGCGGGATGATCGGCGGCCGGATGTATTCCCCGCAGCAGGAGGGGCTCAAGCAGATGAAGGCGGCGCTCGGACTATGAAGCTCGGCTCGTGCGGCGGCGCACGTCCTTGCCCTTGAAGCGTTCCGCATTGAGCTTCAGTCCCAGCCCCGGGCCGGGCGGTACGGTGATGCGGCCATTCTTGATCGGGGGCAGTGCGGTGACCAGCTCTGCGTACCAGCCGTAGTAGAAGGCGCGCACGATCTCCTGGATGAAGCAGTTGCGTGCGTTCAGCGCCAGGTGCGTGGACGCGGCGAGCACAACGGGTCCGGTGCAATCGTGAAAGGCCACGTTCGTGTGCCAGGCCTCCGCCATCGCGCCGACCTTGCGCGCTTCGGAGATGCCGCCGCACCAGGCGACGTCCAGGATTGCCATGCCGGCGCCATGGCGCTGCAGGAGATCCTTGTACTGCGCGCGCCCGCCCAGCGTTTCGCCGGTGGCGATCATCTGGTGCGTGCCGGCCTGCAGTTCTCCCAGGCTTTCCAGCTGATCCATGAACACCGGGTCCTCGATCCACAGCGGCGCGTAGGGCTCCAGTGCATGCACGATGCCCTTGGCGGCTGGCAGGTTCCACAGCGCATGCAGTTCGCACATCACGTCCATCTTGCCGCCGACGGCTTTGCGGATCTTCGAAAAGGGTTCCAGCGCCTTGTCCAGGTCGCCCGCCGAGAGGTAGGCGCCGTTGGATGCTTCCGCGGCGAAATCGAAAGGCCAGATCTTCATGCCGGTAATGCCCATGCCTAGCAGGCTCTCGGCAAGCTCGTCGGCGCGATGCAAAAAGGCGTCCAGGTCCTCATAGGGGCCTTCGGCTTGGCCGAGCCCGAAGTTGGCGGTGCCCTGCACCGGCTTTTGCCGGACATATTGGTAGCCCGCGCAGGTGTTGTAGACGCGGATGTCGTCGCGCACCGCGCCGCCCAGCAACTGGTGGATGGGTTGGCCGCTGGCCTGGCCCCAGAGATCCCAGAGCGCGATATCGACGGCTGAGCGTGCGCGCTGCTCCGCGCTCGAGCCGTTGAAGCCCACATAACCGATCAGCTGCGCGTGGTGCCGGTCGATGAGCAGCGGATCCTTGCCCAGCAGGTAGGTGGCGATGATGCTGTGAATGTGACCCTCGGCGGAGTCCGGGCCGTAAAAAGTTTCCCCCAGCCCGACCAGTCCCTGGTCGGTGTGCACCTGCACCCAGAGCAGGTTCGGGAACTCGTCGATGCGCAGGGTTTCGAGGGCGGTGATTTTCATGGTTCTCGCGGCGGGAGGGTGCAAGAGAAATTGCGGTCGCCGTACACCTGGTCCAGGCGTTTCACCGGCGGCCAGTACTTGTGCGCGCGCAGCGCCGGCAGCGGGTAAGCCGCCTCGGCGCGCGTGTACGGGTGCTGCCAGTCGCCCGCCAGTTCCTCGGCGGTATGCGGTGCATTGTGCAGCGGATTATCCTTCGCGTCCCAGGTGCCGCGCTTGATCTTCTGCAGTTCGCCGTGGATCGCGATCATCGCGTCGCAGAAGCGGTCCAGCTCGGCTTTCGACTCGCTCTCGGTCGGCTCGACCATCAGCGTGTCGGCGACCGGGAAGGACAGCGTCGGCGCGTGAAAGCCATAGTCCATGAGGCGCTTGGCGACGTCCTCGGCATTGACGCCGTACTCGTCCTTCAGCCCGCGCAGGTCGAGGACGCACTCGTGCGCCACGCGCCCGCCCTTGCCGGCGTAGAGCACGCGAAACAAGGGCGCAAGCCGCGCGGCGATGTAATTCGCCGACAGGATCGCGGTCTCGCTCGCGCGCCGGATGCCCTCGGCGCCCATCATGCGCAGGTACATCCACGAGATGGTGACGATGAGCGGACTGCCGTAGGGCGAGGCGCTCACCGTGCCGTTCTGCGCGCTGCACCCCGGCGCCGGCACCACCGGGTGCGTCGGCAGGTGCGGCGCCAGGTGCGCGGCGACGCCGATCGGCCCCATGCCGGGGCCGCCGCCGCCGTGCGGAATGCAGAAAGTCTTGTGCAGGTTGATGTGGCACACGTCTGCGCCGAGGTCGGCCGGGCGCGCGAGCCCGGCGAGCGCGTTCAGGTTGGCGCCATCCATGTACACCTGGCCGCCCGCCCGGTGCACGCGGTCACAGATCTTCTTGACGTCGGCTTCGAACACGCCGTGCGTCGAGGGGTAGGTGATCATCAGCGCGGCGAGCCGCTCGGCGTGCTGCGCCACCTTTGTCTCGAGGTCGGCGAGGTCCACATTTCCTTTCGCGTCGCAGGCGACCACCACCACCTCGAGGCCCGCAAGATGCGCCGAGGCCGGGTTGGTACCGTGCGCCGAGGAGGGGATGAGGCATACGTCGCGTTTCGCCTCGCCGCTCGCGGCGTGGTAATTGCGGATCGCGACCAGTCCCGCGTACTCGCCGTTGGCGCCTGAATTGGGCTGCATGGTCATCGCCGGCAGCCCGGTGATCGCGCTCAGGGCCGAGGACACGTCGCCCAGCACGCGCGCGTAGCCCTCGGCCTGCTCGCCGGGCACGAACGGATGCAGCGCGGCGAAGTGCCGCCAGGACAGCGGCGCCATCTCGGCCGCCGCGTTCAGCTTCATGGTGCAGGAGCCGAGCGGGATCATGCCCTGAGCCAGCGAGTAGTCGCGGTTCTCCAGGCGCTTGAGATAGCGCATCATTTCGCTCTCGCTGCGGTAGCGCTTGAACACCGGGTGCGCGAGCACCGCGTCGGAGCGCCGCAACGCCTGCGGAATCGCCTCCGGTTCTGCGCCCAGCGCCCGGGCGCGCTCGGCGACGCCTTCGTCCTTGCCGGTCAGCACCCATGCGAGGTCGGCGACGTCCTCGGGCGTGGTGGTCTCGTCCACGCTTACGCCGACGCGCGCCTCGCCGATCCAGCGCAGGTTGACCTGCTTTTCGAGCGCGCGCGCGCGGATGTCGTGCTGTGCGGCGCCCACCGCGAAGCTCAGCGTATCGAAGTACGCGGCCGACTCGGGCGCGAGCGACTGCGCGAGCAGCCGCGCGAGCGCGTGGCAGCGCAGCGCGATGCGCCGCAATCCCTCGGGGCCGTGCCACACGGCGTAGAGCGCGGAGATGTTGGCGAGCAGCACCTGCGAGGTGCAGATGTTGCTCGTCGCTTTTTCGCGCCGGATGTGCTGCTCGCGCGTCTGCAACGCCATGCGGTAGGCAGTGCGGCCGGCGGCGTCCCTGCTTACGCCGATGATGCGCCCCGGCATCTGGCGCAACAGCCCCTCCCGCGCCGCCATGAACCCCGCGTGCGGGCCGCCGTAGCCGAGCGGCACGCCGAAGCGCTGCGCCGAACCGATGGCAACGTCCGCGCCCAGGTCGCCGGGCGATTTGAGCAGCAGCAGCGCGAGCAGATCGGTGCCGAGGGAAACGAGGCCCTGCGCGGCGTGCACTTGCGCGATGAGCGCGGCCCAGTCGCGCACCGCGCCGTAGGTATCCGGGTACTGCAGATGCGCGCCGAATACCGCGGCGGGGTCCAGCGCCCGGGCCGCATCGCCCACCGTCACCGGAATGCCGAGCCACTTTGCACGCGTGCGGATCACCGCGATCACCTGCGGGTGGCACGCGGCGTCCACGAAGAACGCCTGCGCCTTGGACTTCGAGGCGCGCCGGATCAAGGTCATCGCTTCGCCCGCGGCCGTCGCTTCGTCAAGCAGCGATGCGTTCGCCACCGCCAGGCCGGTGAGGTCGATCACCATCTGCTGGAAGGTGAGCAGCACTTCGAGCCGGCCTTGCGAGATCTCGGCCTGGTAGGGCGTGTACGCGGTGTACCAGCCAGGGTTCTCGAGTACGTTGCGCTGGATGACCTGCGGCGTGTGGCAGGCTGAATAACCGGTGCCGATGTAGCTGCGCCAGATGCGGTTCTGCAATGCGATGCGGCGCAGCTCGTCGAGCGCCTCGGCTTCATCGAGCGGCCCGGGCAGCGCGAGCGGCTCGCGCTGGCGGATGGCGGCGGGCATCGCCTGCGCGACCAGCTCGGCGCGCGTGGCAGCGCCGAGCAACGCCAGCATCTCGCGCTCCTCGGTCGCGTCGGGTCCGATGTGGCGCGCGTGGAACGCGTCGCGGTGCAGCAGCGATTCGAAGTTCATGTCAGGTGAGGCCTTTTTCGTAGGCCGCTGCGTCGAGCAGCGTCGCCGGATCGAACTTCGCCGCCGGCCGGATGCGGAACAGCCACGCCGCGTACGGATCCTTGTTCAGGTCGGCCGGGGCTTCGACCACGGCGCTGTTCACCGCCACCACCTCGCCCGCGACCGGCGCGTAGACGTCGGAAGCGGCCTTGACCGACTCCACCACCACGCAAGCTTCCTCGGCGGCGAGCTTGCGCCCCACTGCCGGCAGCTCGATGAACACCAGGTCGCCGAGTGCGTCCTGCGCATGCTCGGTAATGCCGATGGTGAGGGTGCCGTCCTGCTCGGCGCGCACCCACTCGTGCGATGCGGTGTACCTGAGGTTCTCGGGGTGTTTCATCGGGCTCTCCGCTTCATGAATTCGGAAGGAGGGACTTGCCGTGGCGCACGAAGGGCGGCTTGACGACCAATGCCTCGAGCATCCTGTCGCGCACTTCGACCTGCACCTTCGCGCCGGGCATGCAGCCAGCGGGCAGGCGCGCGAGCGCGATTGATTTCTCGAGCGTCGGAGAAAAGCCGCCGCTGGTGATCTCGCCCGCGCCGATCGCGGCCCGTACCTTCTGGTGCGCGCGCAGGACCCCGCCGCGGCCGAGCAGGACCAGGCCGACGAGTCCATGCACGGGCCTTTGCGCGAGCAGCGCCGCCTTGCCGACGAAGTCGCGCGCGTCCTCGAGCGCGACAGTCCAGGCGAGGCCCGCTTCGAGCGGCGTCACCGTCTGGTCCATGTCCTGGCCGTAGAGGTTCATGCCGGCTTCGAGGCGCAGCGTGTCGCGTGCGCCCAGGCCACAGGGCCGCACGCCCGCGGCGGCGAGGCGCTGCCATGCCTCGGGCGCGCGCGCCGCCGGCAGCAGCAATTCGAACCCGTCTTCGCCGGTGTAGCCGGTGCGCGCGATAAAAGTCTCGCCGGCCTGTGCGCCGAAGAACGCGCCGAGCGGTTCGCTTGCGGCCTGCAGATCCGGCAGCGCCTGCCAGGTTTTCTCGCGCGCCTGCGGCCCCTGCACCGCGATCATGGCGAGGTCGCGCCGTGGCCGCAGCGAGATGCCGGTCGTGCGCAGGCTGTCCAGCCAGGCGAGATCCTTCTGCGCGGTGCCGGCATTGACGATGATGCGGAACAGGTC
>JAABQT010000089.1 GCA_011391295.1 Betaproteobacteria bacterium | reverse complement strand
GGCGGAACGGGCCTTCCACCAGGCGCATGTCGATCGCTTCGTGCGGCCGGTTCGCATTCTCCGTGGTGAACCGGTAGCGCATGCCCTTGATGCCCACGGCGAGCGTGGCCACGGTGCGCCCCGGCACGCGCTCGCGCACCTGCGCCTCGGCGCACCAGGGCAGGAACTCCGGATAGGACTCGATACGCTCGACCAGCGCGTACATCGCCGACGCGGCGTGCTCGACGATGGCGGAGCGCGCGATGCGCTTCATGGGAGAATCGCGGCTCCAGCCCAACAGCGCCCATGTCGATCGCCCAGAACCGCAAGGCTTTCCACGACTACTTCATCGAGGAACGCTATGAGGCCGGCATCGCGCTCGAGGGCTGGGAGGTGAAGGCGATCCGTGCGGGTCGCGCACAGCTGGCGGATGCCTACGTGCTGATCAAGGGCGAGGAACTGTGGCTGATCGGCGGCAACATCACGCCGCTGGCGACGGTGTCCACGCACTACGTGCCGGACCCCGGGCGCACGCGCAAGCTTCTCCTGCACGCAGAGGAAATCCGTCGCCTGATCGGCAAGGTGCAGCAGCGGGGCTATGCGCTGATCCCGCTCGACCTGCATTTCAGCAAGGGGCGCATCAAGCTGGAGATGGGTCTGGCGCGCGGCAAGCTCAAGCACGACAAGCGGGCGGCCGAGCGCGAGAAGCAGTGGCAGCGCGACAAGCAGAAACTGCTACGCAGCCGCTGAGCGCCTCGGCGCCGGCGGCGCGCTGGCCAGCGCGTGCCAGGTGGCGACCACCGTATCCGGATTGAGCGACAGGCTGTCGATGCCCTGCTCCATCAACCAGCGCGCCAGGTCTGGGTGGTCCGATGGTCCCTGTCCGCAAATGCCGACGTACTTGCCGTGCTTGCGGCAGGCGCGGATCGCCATTGCCAGCAGCGCTTTCACGGCGGCGTTGCGCTCGTCGAACTCTTCTGCGACCAGGCCGGAATCGCGATCCAGGCCGAGCGTCAGCTGGGTCAGGTCGTTGGAGCCGATGGAAAAACCGTCGAAATACTCGAGGAAGGCCTCGGCGAGCAGCGCGTTTGAAGGCAGCTCGCACATCATCACGATGCGCAGGCCGTCCTCGCCGCGCCGCAGCCCGTTGCGCCCCAACAGCTCGACTACCCGCCGTGCTTCGTCCACCGTGCGCACGAAGGGCACCATCAGTTCGACGTTGGTGAGGCCCAGCTCGCCACGCACTTTGCGCAGGGCGGCGCATTCGAGCTCGAAACAGGGGCGAAAGCTCTCGGCCAGGTAGCGTGCCGCACCGCGAAAACCGAGCATCGGATTTTCTTCCTCGGGCTCGTAACGCTCGCCGCCCAGCAGCTTGCGGTATTCGTTCGACTTGAAGTCGGACAGGCGCACGATCACCGGCTTGGGCCAGAACGCGGCGGCAATGGTGGCCACGCCCTCGACCAGCTTCTCGCGGAAAAAGCTCGTCGGGTCGGCGTAGCCGCGCGCGGCCGCCCGCACCTTTGCGCCCAGCTCGGCTGGCAGCTGCGTATGTTCGAGGCAGGCGCGCGGGTGCACGCCGATCTCGTTGTTGATCACGAATTCGATGCGCGCCAGGCCCACGCCGGCATTGGGCAGCTGCGCGAAATCGAACGCCAGCTGCGGGTTGCCGACGTTCATGGCAATCTTGACCGGGATCTCGGGCATCGCACCGCGCTCGATCACGGTTACCTCGAACGGCAGGCTGCCCTCGTAGACGTTGCCGGTGTCGCCCTCTGCGCAGGACACGGTGACCGCCTGGCCATCGCGCAGCTTCCTGGTGGCGTCGCCGCAGCCCACCACCGCAGGAATGCCCAATTCGCGCGCGATGATCGCCGCATGGCAGGTGCGCCCGCCGCGGTTGGTGACGATTGCCGCGGCCAGCTTCATCACCGGCTCCCAGTTCGGGTCGGTCATGTCCGTCACCAGCACGTCGCCCTTCCTTACGCTCGACATGAGTGCCGCGTTGGCCACCACGCGCACCGTCCCCGCGCCGATCCTGTGGCCGATGGCGCGGCCGGTGGCAAGCACCGAGCCGCGGCCCTTGAGGCGGAAACTTTCCTCGGTCCCGGCGTGCGAGCGCGACTTGACCGTTTCCGGGCGTGCCTGCAGCACATAAATGCGGCCGTCGCGGCCATCCTTGCCCCATTCGATGTCCATCGGCCGGCCGTAGTGCTTCTCGATCGCCACCGCGGCACGCGCCAGCTCCAGCACATCGGTGTCTTGCAGCGAATAGCGGTGGCGGTCGGTTTCGGCCACCTCCACCGTGCGCACCGACTGGCCGGCGCTCGAGGTTTCGGCGAACAGCATTTTGTGCAGCTTGCTGCCGAGCTTGCGCCGGATCACCGCGGGTTTGCCGCGTTCCAACATCGGCTTGTGCACGTAGAACTCATCCGGATTGACCGCGCCCTGGACCACCATCTCGCCCAATCCGTAGGAAGAGGTGATGAACACCACTCCGCGGAACCCGGACTCGGTGTCCAGGGTGAACATGACGCCGCTTGCGCCGAGGTCGCTGCGCACCATCTGCTGCACGGCCGCCGAAAGGGCGACCTCGCCGTGCGCGAAGCCCTGGTGGGCCCGGTAGGAGATGGCCCGGTCGTTGTACAGCGAAGCGAACACCTGCCGGATCGCCTGCAGGATGTGGTCCGCGCCGTGGATGTTCAGAAAGGTTTCCTGCTGCCCCGCGAACGAGGCGTCCGGCAGATCTTCGGCTGTCGCCGAAGACCTCACGGCAAACGACATATCACTTGAGGATTCCTCAGTAAGTTTTTGATAATACGTTCTTATCTCCTGTTCCAATTTCTCCGGAATGGGGGTGGCCTCGATCCAGCCGCGGATCTCGGCGCCGCAGCGCGCCAGCGCTTCTACGTCCCCCTGCTTCAGTCCGGCAATGCGCCTGGCAATGCGCGCCTCCAGGCCGTCCTGGCGCAGGAATTCGCGGTAGGCGTCCGCCGTAGTGGCGAAGCCGCCCGGAACGCGAACGCCGGCCTTGGCCAGCGCGCCGATCATCTCTCCCAGGGACGCGTTCTTGCCGCCGACCTGCGCCAGATCGGCCAGGCGCAGGTCCTTCAACCAAGCAACGTGCATAGTGATCCCGAATATTGCGGTTGCCGATGGGCGCCGAAGGTCTTATTTTAGACCCATGCCGCAGCGCCGCACCGTGTTCTTCGTCTCCGACGGCACCGGCATCACGGCGCAGATGCTGGGCCACAGCCTGCTCACGCAATTCGAGGGCGTGGATTTCCACCAGGTCACCCTGCCGTTCATCAATTCGCTGGACCAGGCCGAGGACTGCCGCGCGCGCATCCAGGCCGAGCACGAGCGGGGCAACGGCCAGCCGATCGTCTTTTCCACGCTGGTGAACGGCGATCTGCGCGCGCTGGTGCGCAAGGCCGATGCGCTGTTCGTGGACTTCTTCGAGACCTTCATCGACCAGATGGAGACCGGTCTGGGCGTGAAATCCAGCCACACCATCGGACGCTCGCACAGCGCGATGGACAAGCCGGGCTACGCACACCGCATGGAAGCCATCAATTTTTCCATGGCGCACGATGACGGCGCCTCGCACGTCGAGCTCGAACAGGCCGATGTCATCCTGGTGGGCGTTTCACGCAGCGGCAAGACGCCGACCAGCCTGTACCTGGCCCTGCAGTTCGGCCTCAAGGCGGCGAATTATCCCCTGATTCCCGAGGATTTCGAGCGCATGCAATTGCCGCCCGCGCTGGTGCCGTGCAAATCGCGGCTCTACGGGCTGAGCATCGCGCCGGAGCGCCTGCGCGAAATCCGCCAGGAACGCAGGCCGGGCAGCCGCTACGCCAGCCTGCAGAACTGCCGCTACGAGGTCGACCAGGCCGAGGCACTGATGCGCCGCGAGGGCATCCGCTGGATCAATTCCACCGCCAAGTCGATCGAGGAAATCGCCACCACCATCCTGCGCGAGCTCAGGATCGAACGCCACGTGTACTGAGCTGCCGCGCGCGCTCGTGGAACAGGATCGCCGCTGCGGCGGCGACGTTCAGCGATTCGACGCCGCTTGCCAGCGGAATGCTGGCATGCAATGACGCCCGGGCAGCGGCGGCGGCGCTGACGCCCTGCCCCTCCGCCCCGAGGATCCACCCCACGGCATTGCCAAGGTCCAGCGTCTCCGGCGCCTCGCCACCGGAAACTGCAGCGCAGATCAGCGTGCCGTGAAAACCTGTCAGCGCGGCTGCGAGGTCCGCGACCACCGCGATGCGCAGCATGAAGTGGCCGCCCATGCCGGCGCGCAGGACTTTCGGCGACCAGGGATCGGCGCAGCCCGGTCCCAGCACCGCCGTGTCTACGCCGAAAGCCGCCGCGCTCCTGAGAATCGCGCCGACGTTTCCTGCGTCCTGCACGGCGTCCAGGAATACCGCGTGCCTGGCCCGTGCGAGATCCGATGCGGGCTCGGGCAGGCTGATCTCGGCCGCGAGGCCCGCTGGCGTCGCCGCGTCCACCACCCAGCGGAACAAGGCGTCCGGCAGAGTGACCGGTTCGAGCCGCGTACGGCGCACCAGGTCCGCGATCTCCGGCCTGGCGCATCCCGATTCGCTCACCAGGATTGCCTGCGGGCGCCCGCCTGACGCGAGGTAGGCGCAGAGCAGATGCGGCCCCTCGAGCAGGGCGCGGCGCTCGCTGCGCCGCGTGCCGCCGTCGTGCGCCAGCGCGTGCCAGCGGCGCACGCGCGGGTTGTCGCGCGAGCGCAGCCTGCTCATGCGGCGCACACTGCGCGCACCGGGGCAAAGGACCGCCGGTGGATCTCGCAGGCGCCATAGCGGGCGAGCCGGGCAAGATGCTCGGGCGTGGGGTAGCCCTTGTGCCGGTCCAGGCCGTAATCCGGGTACTGCTGGTGCAGTCTGAGCATCTCCGCATCGCGCGCGGTCTTGGCCAGGATGGAGGCGGCGGAAATCTGCGGGACGCTGCGGTCCCCGCCGACCACTGCCCGGGCCGCGCAGCGCAGCGCGGGGCAGCGGTTCCCGTCGACCCAGGCTTGCGCCGGCGTGATGGCAAGGTCGTCCACCGCGCGGCGCATCGCCAACAGCGTGGCCTGGAGGATGTTGAGGCGGTCGATTTCCTCGACACTGGCGCTGGCCACGGCCCAGGCCAGGGCCCGGTCGCGGATCGATTCCGCCAGTGCCCCGCGGCGCGCGGCGCTGAGCAGCTTGGAATCCCTCAGGCCCACGACCGGCCGCCGGGCATCCAGCAGGACTGCGGCCGCGTACACCGGGCCCGCGATGGGTCCGCGACCCGCCTCGTCCACGCCGCAGATCAGGCGCCCGGCGTCAGGCACGGCCTGCATCGAGCACGCCCAATACCGCGTCGGCGGCCTTCTGCGCCGTGTTCTGGCGCAGCAGCGCATGGAACTCGCGGAACTTCTCGACCTGCCGGCGTTGCAACGCCGTATCGCGCAGCAGGTCGAGCAGCGCCGCGGCCAGCGCCGCGGGTGTCGCCTTGCCCTGCACCAGCTCCGGCACCAGGGGCTCGCCGGCGAGGATATTCGGCATGCCGATATAGGGCAGGTACAGCATGCGCCTCTGCAAGGCCCAGGACAGCGGCGATTGCCGGTAGGTAATGACCATCGGCGTCTTGTACAGCGCCGCCTCCAGCGTCGCCGTGCCGCTTGCCACCAACGCCAGGTCCGCCGCGGCGAGCGCCTCGTGCGAATGCCCGAACAGCATGGTGAGCGGCAGGTCGGTGCGCTCATGCAAGCGCAGCGCGTTATCGAACCGCTCCCGCGTCTGCCGCGTCGCCAGCGGACAGACGAAATGCACGTCGGGAACCTCCTGGCGCAGGCGGTGCGCCGCAAGCACGAACGCGTCGGCCATGTATTCCAGCTCCGAACGCCGGCTGCCGGGCAACAACGCAATGATCAGCTTGCCCTTCGGCAAGCGCAGCTGGGCGCGCGCCGCGGCCTTGTCCACGTCCATGGGGATCAGGTCGGCGAGCGGGTGGCCCACATAAGTCACCGGAACCCCGACCTTCGCGTACAGCGCCGACTCGAACGGAAACATGGCCAGCAAGTGCGTGGCGGAGCGCGCCACGCGGCGCACGCGCCAGCCGCGCCAGGCCCACACCGAAGGGCTCACATAGTGCACCGTCGGCACGCCGGCGTCCTTCAGGCGCCGCTCGAGGCCCAGGTTGAAGTCCGACGCGTCCACGCCGATGAACAGATCCGGCGGGCCGTCGAGCAGCGCATCGCCCAGCTGGCGCCGGATGCGCATGATCTCGCGGTAATGGCGCAGCGCCTCCGTGTAGCCGCGCACCGCCAGCTTGTCCATCGGCACGGAAACCTCGAAGCCCTGCGCCGCCATGCGCGGCCCGCCGATGCCGCCGAAGCGCAGACCGGGGCGCCGCGCCTGCAAGGCGGCGATCAGATGGGCGCCCAACTGGTCCCCGGAAGCCTCCCCCGCCACCATGGCGATGCGGGCTGCGCGCTCTCCCACGGTACTAGCGGATGAAGCCGCGCTGCGAGCGCGCGAGGAACTCCAGCAGAATGCCGACCTGCGCGCACTGCACTGCCTGCGCGGCGAGCTCACGCTTGGCTTCCTCCAACCCCAGCCCCGAGCGATAGAGCGTGCGGTATGCGCGCTTGATCCGGACAATGGTATCGGTGCTGAAGCCGCGCCGCCGCAGCCCTTCGCTGTTGATGCCGTAGGGCTTCGCC
>JAABQT010000088.1 GCA_011391295.1 Betaproteobacteria bacterium | reverse complement strand
AAGGCGCAGCCGGGGCTGGAGGCGCTGTTTCGGGCCGGCGGCCGCGATCTGGCGCGCGCCAGCGGCTTCGACCTGGGCTTCGTGCTCGGGCCGCGACTGAACGCGGCGGGACGGCTCGCGGACATGAGCCTCGGTATCGAGTGCCTGGTGACGGACGACGAGGCGCGCGCGGCCAACTGTGCGCAGGAATTGGACCGGCTGAACCGGGAGCGGCGCCGCATCGAGGGCGAGATGCTGGAGCAGGCGCGCGCCGCGGCGGATGCGGTGGCGGATGCGCCGGGCGCGGCCGCTACATTTTTCGACCCCAATTGGCACCAGGGCGTGGTCGGCATCCTCGCGTCGCGGCTACGCGAGCGGCTGCACCGGCCGGTGATCTGCTTCGCGAAGGCGAAGGATGGAGAGTTGCGCGGCTCCGGGCGCTCGATCCCCGGATTCCATCTGCGCGATTGCCTGGACCTGGTGTCCAAGCGCGCGCCCGAATTGATCGTGCGCTTTGGCGGGCATGCGCAGGCGGCGGGCCTGACGCTGCGTGCAGCGGACCTCGAGCGCTTCACCGAGGCTTTTGCCGGCGCCGCGGCGCAGACCATGCCCGCCGAGGCGCTCACGCGCACGGTGCAGACCGACGGCGAGCTCGAGCCGCAGCAGCGCTCGCTGTCGCTGGCGCAACTGCTGGAGAAGCGCATCTGGGGGCAAGGCTTTCCGCAGCCGTTGTTCTGCGATACATTCGCGCTCGAAAGCCAGCGCGTCGTCGGCGAGAAGCATTTGAAGCTCAAACTCGTGCAGGACGGCAGGCGGCTGGATGCCATGCGCTTCAATTCGCTCGATCCCCTGCCGGCGAAATTTCGCGCCGCCTACCGCTTGAGCGTGAACGAGTTCAACGGGCTGCAGTCACTGCAGATCAACCTGGAGCACGTGGAAACGCCGTGAGAACGCTGTTATTGCTGCTCGCCGCGCCGCTCATCGGTTGGGCCGCGGACAAGCCCGTGGACGCCGGGCCTTACGTGCCCTCGCCGCAGAGCGTGGTCTCGGACATGCTCAAGCTCGCCGACATCGGCCCGCAAGACTTCGTCATCGACCTGGGGTCGGGCGACGGCCGCATCGTGCTCACCGCGGCGAAGGTATTCGGCGCGAGCGGCTTCGGCGTCGAGATCAAGGACGAGCTGGTGAAGCTCTCCAACGCCGCGGCGCAGAAGGAAGGCGTCGCCGGGCGCGTCAGGTTCATCAAGGCGGACCTGTTCAAGACCGACATCTCGAAAGCCACGGTGCTCACCATGTACCTGCTCCCGGACACGGTGAACATGCTGAAGGACAAGCTGCTCGGCGAGCTGAAGCCGGGCACCAAGGTGCTCTCGCACGACTATCCCCTGTCGGGCTGGATTCCGGAGAAGTACGTGCAGATGGACCTCGAGGACAAGGTGAAGATCAGCGGCGTCACGACTACCCTGATCTACCTGTACATGGTGCCCGCCAGGGTGCAGGGGCGCTGGAGCGCGAGCGTGCCGGCATCCGTGGGCAAGGGGCCATTGACGCTGAACCTCAAGCAGCAGGTGACGCGCGTCTCGGGCAGCGCGCGCCTGGAGGGCAGGGAAGCGGTGCTCGAGGACCTGAAGATTCGCGGCGACCGGATCTCCTTTCGCCTCGCGGGCAGAAAAGTGGCGTTCGCCGGCACGGTGAAAGGCAACGCCATCGAGGGCCAGGTGGATGCAGGAGGCGCGAAGTCGCCGTGGCGCGCCACGTTGGGGAAATGATGGACAGGAAACGCGTCAATTCCTCGAAAATCCGCGCCATCGGCTACGACGAGAAGAGCCAGATCCTGGAAATCGAATTCTCCAACGGACAGGTGACCCAGTACGTGAAGGTCTACCCCGAGGTCTACCGCCGCTTCATGGCGGCGCCCAACCCCACCACCTTCTACGACGACAAGATTGCCGAGGATTACACCGGCCGGCGCGTTTAGCGCCTTGTGGTTGCTGCTCGCCGCCGCGCCCGCGGCGGCGCTCGAATCCCCGTTCGTCGCCACCACCCACGGCGCCAAGTGCAATTTGGATTCCGCGGGCTATTTGAACTGCCACTACCGCGTCGGCGCGGAACTGGAATTCACGTTGAGGCGCGTCGCCGAGCCCGATGTGCGCCTGGAAATCCAGCGCTCCGATCCGGAGGGGGATTACTTCGTCGCGCCGAAGCTGGAAGGCCGCTGCGCGCTCGTGCGCCATGGCCGGCGCGGGCTGGAAGGCGGCGGTTCGATGACGCGGTTTGCGTCAGTGTCCGGGAAGAATGGGTTTGTCTATCGGTCGTTGAGGGAGTGCAGGTTGTCGAGGTAATGGCGGGTGCTTCCTGCGCTGTTCCGTTTGCGGTGCTAACGTGGCATGAATGAAGGCGAACGTACTCAAGCACGCGGTGCGGCGGACCGCCATTCGTGAACGATAGACCCGCCGTCGGCAACGTCATGGCACTGAGCTGCAGGCAGCTTGCTTTCATCGCCGTATTCGCGCTATTCGCGTTGAATGCCGGCGCCGAAAGGATCACCGACGCGCGCTACGCGGACCCGGTGGAGCGCTACGGGCATTTCGCTCTGGGTCGGCCCCACGAGTACGCGCGCCTGACGGCAACCACCGATTCCGGACGCAGCCTCGAACTGCTGCTTCGCGAGGACGAGGTCTTCGAGGATCTTGTGCCGCGGCTGGTGCGGCTGGCGGCAGGCGAGCCGGACGAGATCCTCGCCATCGTCAGCCGGCGCGACAGCGGCTCGCGGCTCATGATGGTTCGCCTGAGCGGCGGCCGTCTCGAGATCAGCGCGCGATCCCCGGCGATCGGCACGCCAATGCGCTGGCTGAACCCGGTCGGCGTTGCCGACCTCGACGGCGACGGGCGCGCCGAGATTGCGGCGGTCACCACTCCGCATATCGGCGGCACGCTGAGGGTCTACCGGCGAACAGGCGACGAACTGGTCGAGATTGCCGCCCTTGCGGGCTTCTCGAATCATATCTACGGCTCGAAGGAGCTGGGACTGTCGGCGCCGTTGTCAATCGCCGGCCGGATGCACCTGCTGGTACCGGACGCGGCGCGCCTGCAGCTGCGCATCATTGCGCTGGAGGGCGGCCGCCTGTTCGAAACAGGCCGGTGCGTACTCTCCGCGCCAGTCACTGGCGCAATGACGGTGATTTCGCCCTCCGCAGTCTCGCTCGGCCTGCTCTCCGCGCAACAGGTGATCTTTCCAGATGCTTGCCGCAAGTAACCGGGTGCCTCGAGGCGTAGGCCGCCGATCGGCGCGTCGCACACCGCCACGTTAATGCGAACGATTCAGGAACGACACCATGCCTACCCGCCGCCACCTCGCCCTGCTCCTGCTCCTGCTCCTTGCCTTCCATACCGAACTGCACGCGCAGACGGACGAACCGATGATCCGCTGGGACTGCGATTCCACCGGCAACAAGCTCACCCTGGAAATGGTGCAGCCGCCCGTGGCCAAGGTGAACTCAAGGGAGCTCATCCTGCTCAACGGCACCGTGCTGTTCGAGCAATGCCGCCTGGGCAAGGCAAACTGGACATTGCTGGTCGACCTGGTCGAATACGCATCCGGCCGCTGCGAGGTCGAGCCCGACACCATCGTCAGCCTGCTGCGCAATGACCGGCTGGTGATTTCGTCGGTCGTGATCGGCGAGAACTGCGGCGAGCGGCCCGTGCTGAGCGCGGCGCGCATCACCGAGCCGAGGAACGGCGAGGACGGGAAGATCGAACTGTGTACCGCACGGACCTACGGCGCCGGGAGGCGCTGCTCGTCGCTCCGCCTGCGTGGCATTAGGCAGGCCATCGACAACGACGCGATTGCCGCCCATGCCAGGCGAAGCGCGGGAAAGCCCCGCTGACCCTCAGCGCCCCTCGCGGCTCAGGCTGTAGTAGGTCCCTGCAAAAATCACCGCCGCGCCGACCAGGATCAGCGGGTCGAACGGCTCGCCATAAAAAGCCGCGCCCACCACGGCAATCAGCGGCAGACGCACGAAGTCGATCGGCACCACCACCGTCGCATCCGCAAGCCTGAACGCCCGCGTCATGCAATAGTGCGCGGTGTAGCTCCCCACGCCGATCAGTACGATCCACGGCAAATCCCCCGCCTGCGGCGCGACCCACTGCGGCAGCGCAGTCAGCAACGCCAGCGGCGTCTGCATCACCGACATCCAGAACAGCACCGCCAAGGGCGAATCGGAGGAAACCAGGCGCTTGGTGGCGATCATGTTGCCGGCATACAGGAACGCCGCGGCGAGCGCGACCAGCGAAGCCGCCGAGACGATCCCGAGCCCCGGCCGCAGGATGACCAGCACGCCGATCAACCCCAAACCCAGCATCACCAGCCGCGGCCGCGTCAGCCGCTCCCCCAGCAGCAGCGCCGCCAGGATCGCGGTCCACACCGGCATGGTGAACTCGATGGCGAACACCGTCGCCAGCGGCAGGGCCCCGATCGCGAACACCCAGCAGTACTGGCCGCCGAAATGAACCAGATTCCGCAAGGCATGCAGCGGCAGCCGCCGCGTGGCGGTGACCGCGTCTTTCGCCTGCGCCACGATGACCAGCACCAGCGCCAGCATCACCACGCTGCGCAGGAACAGGACCTGGAACGCCCCCATGTGGGCGAGCAACTCGCGCGCCGCGATCGCCATGGTCGAAAAAGACAGTACGGCGCCGCTCATCCACAGCACGGCGCGCAGCGTGTTGTCCATCGCCGCCATTCTCCCGCGCCGCCGCGCAGATAGGGCGAAGAGATTCGCAAAGGGCCGCTATAATCCCGGCCCTCATGGAAGCCGAACGCATCAACCTGCTGACCTCCAAGCTCGAAGACCTGAACAAAAGGTCCGCGGAGCTGAGGAGGTATCTTTGACTTCGCGGCCAAGCAGCAGCGCCTGCTAGAGGTCAGCCGGCAGCTCGAAGACCCGCAAGTCTGGTCGGACCAGAAGCGCGCCCAGGAACTGGGGCGCGAGAAGAAGATGCTCGACGAGGTGGTGAGCACGCTCACCTCGATCGCCGGCGGCGTCAAGGACTCCAGCGAGTTGTTCCAGATGGCGCGCAGCGAGAACGACGATGCCACGCTGCTGGGCGTGGAGTCGGACGCCAGGGCCCTCGAGAAGCTGGTCGCGCAGCTCGAATTCCAGCGCATGTTCAACAACCCGCTCGACCCGAACGCCTGTTTCGTCGACATCCAGGCCGGCTCAGGCGGCACCGAAGCGCAGGACTGGGCCTCGATGCTCGAGCGCATGTACCTCAAGTACTGCGACCGCAAAGGCTTCAAGGCCGAAGTCCTGGAGCAGACCGAGGGCGAAGTCGCCGGCATCAAGAGCGCCTCGCTGAAAATCAACGGATCCTACGCCTACGGCACGCTGCGCACTGAAACCGGCGTGCACCGGCTGGTGAGGAAATCGCCCTTCGACTCGAACGCCCGCCGCCACACGTCGTTTGCCAGCGTGTTCGTGTACCCGGAAGTCGACGACACCATCGAGGTGGAGCTCAGCATGGCCGACGTGCGCGTGGACACCTACCGCGCCTCCGGCGCCGGCGGCCAGCACGTGAACAAGACGGACTCGGCGATTCGCATGACCCACATCCCGAGCGGCATCGTGGTCCAGTGCCAGAACGACCGTTCGCAGCACCGCAACCGCGCCGAAGCCCTGGCGATGCTCAAGTCCAAGCTCTACGACCTGGAAATCAGGAAGCGCGAAGAAGCTCGCGACAAGCTGGAGGACTCCAAGACCGACATCGGCTGGGGCCACCAGATCCGCAGCTACGTGCTCGACCAGTCGAGGATCAAGGACCTGCGCACCGGCGTGGAAAAAGGCGCCACGCAGGCGGTGCTCGACGGCGACCTGGACGATTTCATCGAGGCAAGCCTGAAACAAGGCGTGTAAGGGACAATGCGGCATGGACGAAGACAACAAGCTGGTTGAAGAGCGCCGCGAGAAACTGAAGGCGCTGCGCGAGAAAGGCCAGGCCTTCCCCAACGACTGGCGCCCCGCGCACCACGCCGGCGAGCTCGCCGCGCAGTTCGGCGCGCTGGACAAGGCGGCGCTGCAAGCCAGGGCGGCGACGGCGAAGATCGCCGGCCGCATGATGCTCAAGCGCGTGATGGGCAAGGCGAGCTTCGCCACCGTGCAGGACGGCTCCGGGCGCATCCAGGTGTACATCGCCAGCGACGTCGCCGGCGAAGCCGCGCACGAGGACTTCAAGCACTGGGATCTGGGCGACATCGTCGGCGTCGAAGGCACGCTGTTCAAGACCAACAAGGGCGAGCTGACGGTGAACGCGAAGCAGCTGCGCCTCCTGGTGAAAGCATTGCGCCCCCTGCCCGAGAAATTCCACGGCCTCACCGACCAGGAAATGCGCTACCGCCAGCGCTACGTCGACCTGATCGTCAACCCGGAAGTGCGCAGCGTGTTCGCCGCGCGCTCAAAAGTGGTGCAGTCGCTGCGCGACACGCTGGTGGCCGAGGGCTACCTCGAGGTCGAGACGCCGATGATGCAGCCGATCCCCGGCGGCGCCGTGGCGCGGCCGTTCAAGACGCACCACAACGCGCTCGACATGGAGCTGTTCCTGCGCATCGCGCCCGAGTTGTATCTGAAGCGCCTGGTGGTCGGGGGCATGGAGCGCGTATTCGAGATCAACCGCAATTTCAGGAACGAGGGCATCTCCACACGCCACAACCCCGAGTTCACCATGCTCGAGTGGTACTGCGCCTACCAGGACGTCGGCTACATGATCGAGCTCACCGAG
>JAABQT010000087.1 GCA_011391295.1 Betaproteobacteria bacterium | reverse complement strand
GAGAAATTCATGGACCAGCTGCGCGAGAGCGGCGATTCCTGCGGCGCCCGCGTCAATGTCGTGGCGCAGGGCGTGCCGGTGGGCTGGGGCGAGCCGGTGTACGGGCGCCTGGATGCCGACATCGCCGCGGCCATGATGTCGATCAACGCGGTGAAAGGCGTGGAGATCGGCGCTGGTTTTGCATCGGTGGAGCAAAAAGGCAGCGAGCACGGCGACGAGATGTCCCCGCAGGGCTTCCTCTCCAACAACAATGGCGGCGTTCTCGGCGGCATCTCGAGCGGCCAGGACGTCACCGTGTCGATCGCGCTCAAGCCCACCTCCAGCATTCGCCTGCCGCGCCGCACGATCGATGTCGAGGGCCAGGCCGCCAGTGTCGCGACCACGGGGCGCCACGACCCCTGCGTCGGCATTCGCGCCACGCCGATCGCCGAAGCGATGCTCGCCTGCGTGCTGATGGATCACGCGCTGCGCCACCGCGCGCAGTGCGGGGACGTGACGCCGCCCACCACGCCGGTATAGAAAACGCCCGCGGAATCTATTAGAGTATTGAACCACCCCACGCAAGTGAGGCAATAACATGAGCAACAAGGGGCAGCTGCTACAAGACCCGTTCCTGAATACCCTGCGCAAAGAACATGTTCCCGTGTCGATTTACCTGGTGAACGGCATCAAGTTGCAGGGCCAGATCGAATCCTTCGATCAGTACGTGGTGCTGCTGCGCAACTCCGTCACGCAGATGGTCTACAAGCACGCCATTTCCACGGTGGTGCCCTCGCGCGCCGTCAGCGTCGGCGCCGAGCCAGAAAAGGACGCTTGATTCCCGCGGCGGCGCCCGACAGCCAGGCGGCGGTCCTGGTCAGTCTGGATTTCGGCGACGCGGCTCAGGAGGACGCCGCCGAAGAGCTTGCGCGCCTGGCCGACAGCGCCGGCGTGGGGCGCCACGTGACCGTCAGCGGCAAGCGCCAGCGGCCCGATCCGAAGTTCTACGCCGGCAGCGGCAAGGTGCAGGAGATCGGCCTTGCCGCCGAGGCCTTGAACGCCGGCACCGTGATCTTCAATCATGCCCTGTCGCCCGCGCAGCAGCGCAACCTCGAGAAGGAACTCGGCCGCACGGTTCTCGACCGCACCGAACTGATCCTGACGATCTTCGCGCAGCGCGCGAAGACCAATGAGGGCAAGGTGCAGGTGGAACTGGCGCAGCTGGAGCGCCTGTCGACGCGCCTGGTGCGCGGCTGGAGCCACCTGGAGCGCCAGCGCGGCGGTCTGGGCAAGACCGGCGGTCCCGGCGAGAAGCAGATCGAGCTCGACCGGCGCATGATCGCCGACCGCATGCGCATACTCAAGGGCAAGCTCGAGCAGTTCCGCCACCGCCGCGGCGTGCAGCGCCGCGCGCGCGCGCGCGGCGAGGTGCTCTCGGTATCGCTGGTGGGCTACACCAACGCCGGCAAGTCGACGCTGTTCAACGCGCTGGCGCATGCCAAGGCGCGCGAGGCCGACCAGTTGTTCGCCACGCTCGACACCACCACGCGCCGCATCTGGCTGCCGGAAGCGGGCACGGTGGTGGTCTCCGACACGGTCGGCTTCATCCGCGACCTGCCGCACGGACTGGTGGCTGCGTTCCGCGCGACGCTGGAAGAGACCGTGCGCGCCGACCTGCTGCTGCACGTGGTGGACAGCGCCGCGCCAGCGCGCGACCAGCAGGCCGCCGACGTGGACAAGGTGCTCGACGAGATCGACGCCGGCGAGATCCCGAAGGTCCTGGTCTGGAACAAGGCCGATGCCTCCGGGCTGCAGCCGGGCGTGGAGCGCGATGAGTATGGTAAGATCCGCCGCGTATTCATGAGCGCGCGCACCGGCGCCGGCCTCGCCGAATTGCGGGGCGCGATCGCCGAGGCTGCGCGGACGCGGCCAACCCGCACCTTCTCTCCGGAAACAATCACTCAGTAATGTCGCTGAACGACCCGAATTGGGGACGCCAGGGTGGAAACCGCGGTCCGGGCGGCCGGCAGGGCCCGCCCGACCTCGACGAGCTGTGGCGCAATTTCAACCGCCGCCTGAACGACCTGTTCGGCGGGCGGCGCGGCGCGGGCGACCCGCCGCCGTCGCCGCCTTCCGGGCGCGCACTGGGCGGTGGCGCCGGCGTGCTGCTGGCGCTGGTGGTCGGCGTCTGGCTGGCGAGCGGCTTTTACATCGTCGACGCGGCCTCGCGCGGCGTGGTGCTCACCTTTGGCAAGTATTCCAACCAGACCGATCCCGGCCTGCGCTGGCGCATGCCGTACCCGCTGCAGTCGCACGAGATCGTCAACCTGTCGCAGGTACGCACCATCGAGGTGGGCTACCGCAACAGCGTGAAGTCCAAGGTGCTGAAGGAATCGCTGATGCTCACCGACGACGAGAACATCGTCGACCTGCAGTTCGCGGTGCAATACGTGGTGACCGACGCGCAGGCCTGGCTGTTCAACAACCGCAGGCCCGAAGAGGTGGCGATGCAGGCCTCCGAAACGGCGATGCGCGAGATCATCGGCAAGAGCAAGATGGATTCGATCCTGTATCAGTCGCAGGACAACATCGCCAACCAGTCGCAGAAATTGATGCAGCAGATCCTCGATCGCTACAAGACCGGGATCGACGTCAGCCGGGTCACGATCCAGAACGCGCAGCCGCCCGAGCAGGTGCAGGCGGCGTTCGACGACGCGGTCAAGGCCGGGCAGGACCTGGAGCGCCAGAAAAACGAGGGCCAGGCCTACGCCCGCGACGTGATCCCCAAGGCGAGCGGCACGGCCTCGCGGCTGAAGCAGGAGGCCGACGGCTACAAGGCGCGCGTCATCGCCAACGCCGTGGGCGAGGCCTCGCGCTTCCGCCAGGTGCTGGCGGAGTACGCCAAGGCGCCGGCGGTGACCCGCGAACGCATCTACATCGAGACGCTGCAGGAGGTCCTGTCCTCGACCTCGAAGATCATCGTCGACACCAAGGGCAGCGGCAACCTGCTGTACCTGCCGCTGGACAAGCTGATGCAGCAAAGCGGGGTGGCCGGCATGTCCGAGGCCCAGGCTTCGCAACGCGCGTCGCCCGATGCGGCGGTGCCGGCGGACGCGGGGTCGCGCGAGCGCGACGCCCTGCGCAACCGCGAGCGGGGGGGGCGCTGAGATGAGAGCCATCGGCCCGGTCGCCGCCGTCCTCATCGCGCTGGTGCTGATCGCCTCGAGCGTGCTGTTCACGGTCGACCAGCGCCAGAACGCGATCGTGTTCCAGTTCGGCGAGGTGAAGGAAGTGATCACCAAGCCCGGGTTGAATTTCAAGTGGCCGATGATCCAGAACGTGCGCCAGTTCGACATGCGCATCCTGGCCTACGACGATCCAGAACCGCTGCGCTTCCTCACGCAGGGCAACAAGCCGGTGCTGGTGGATTCCTTCATCCGCTGGCGCATCGTCGACGTCAGGCTGTATTTCATTTCGGTGCGCGGGGACGAAGTGGAGGCGACGCGCCGGCTGCGCCAGACCATCTCCGGCGCGCTGCGCGATGAATTCGGCGGTCGCACCGTGCACGACGTCGTGTCCGGCGAGCGCGATGCGGTGATGGACCGGGTGCGCGAGAAGGCCGACAAGGATCTGCGCCGCATCGGCGTCGAGATCGTCGACGTGCGCCTGAAGCGCGTCGACCTGCCGCAGGAAGTGAGCGAGTCGGTGTACCGGCGCATGGAGGCCGAGCGCAAGAGAATCGCCAACGAGCTGCGCTCCACCGGCTCGGCGGAAGCCGAGCGCATCCGCGCGGACGCCGACCGGCAGCGCGAGGTGATCCTGGCCGAGGCCTACCGCGACGCGCAGCGTGTCAAGGGCGAGGGCGACGCCACGGCCGCCGCCACCTACGCGCAGGCCTTCCGCCAGGACGCGGAGTTCTATTCCTTCTACCGCAGCATGGAAGCCTATCGCTCGACCTTTCGCGGGCGCAGCGACCTGTTGCTGCTCGAGCCCAATTCGGAGTTCTTCCGTTTCCTGAAGGACCCCAGTGGCAGAAGCGGCAGCAAGAAATGACGTGCCATGGCGACCACGCTTCTCCTCGCCTTTGGCCTGATGCTGATCATCGAGGGGTTGCTCCCCTTCCTTGCGCCTAACCTCTGGCGCGACACGTTTCGCCGCATCACGCAGTTCTCGGACGGCCAGATCCGGTTTTTCGGCCTCACTTCGATGCTGATCGGCCTGCTGCTGTTGCTCCTCGCGCGCTGATGCGCTGGCTGCTGCCCGAGTACATCGAGGACATCCTGCCTGCCGAGGCGGCGCGCATCGAGCGCCTGCGCCGCGCGATCCTCGACCTGTTCGCCGGGGCGGGCTACGAACTGGTGATGCCGCCGCTGCTCGAATACACCGACTCGCTGCTGACCGGAACCGGGCACGACCTCGACGTGCGCACCTTCAAGGTGGTGGACCAGCTCTCCGGGCGCATGATGGGGCTGCGCGCCGACATCACGCCGCAGGTGGCGCGCATCGACGCCCACCTGCTCAACCGCAAGGGCGTGACCCGCCTGTGCTACTGCGGCAGCGTGCTGCACACGCGGCCCGCCGGGCCGGCGTCGACACGCGAGCCGATCCAGATCGGCGCCGAGGTCTTCGGCCACGCCGGCGTGGAGAGCGACCTGGAAGTGCAGCGGCTCCTGTGCCGGTCCCTGGCCCTGGCGCGCGTGAAAAAGCTGCGCCTGGACATCGGGCACGTGGCGGTGTTCCGCTCCATCGCCCACGCCGCGAAAGTCGGCGCCGGGCTGGAGGCGGAATTGTTCGAGGCGCTGCAGAAGAAAGACCTGCCCTCGCTCAGGGGCCTCACGCGCCCGCTGGACGCGAAGACGCGCGCAGCGCTGCTGCTATTGCCCGAACTCTACGGTGGCGCCGAGGTACTGGCGCTGGCGGAGAAAAGGCTCCCGAGGCTGCCGCCACTCACGCGCGCGCTCGCCACGCTGCGCGCACTGGCGAAGGCCAGCCCGGTCCCGGCGAGCTTCGATCTCGCCGAGCTGCGCGGCTACCACTACCACTCTGGCGTGGTGTTCGATGCCTACTGCGAGGGCGTGGCGGGCGCCGTGGGCCGCGGCGGGCGCTACGACGAGGTCGGCAAGGCCTTCGGGCGCGCGCGGCCGGCCACCGGTTTTTCCATCGATCTCAGGAGCCTCGCCTCGGCGGTCGGGAACAAGGCACGGCGCAAATGAGCAAGGCGGCACGCAACGTCGTCGTCATCGGCACGCAGTGGGGCGACGAGGGCAAGGGCAAGATCGTCGACTGGCTCACCGACCGCGCGCAGGGCGTGGTGCGCTTCCAGGGCGGGCACAACGCCGGCCACACGCTGGTGATCGGCACGAAGAAAACCGTGCTGCACCTGATTCCCTCGGGCATCCTGCGCGGCAATGTCAACTGCTACATCGGCAACGGTGTCGTGGTGTCGCCGCAGGCGCTGGTGCAGGAGATGGATGAGCTCGAGGCCGCGGGCGTGCGCGGAGTGGAGGCGCGCCTGTGCATTTCGGAGGCCTGCCCCCTGATCATGCCGTACCACGCCGCGCTCGACGCGGCGCGCGAGGCGGCGCGCGGCGAGCACAAGATCGGCACCACCGGCCGCGGCATCGGCCCGGCCTACGAGGACAAGGCGGCGCGCCGCGCGATCCGGCTGCAGGATCTGTTCAAGCCGGATCGATTCGCCGAGAAACTGAAGGGGCTGCTCGAATTCCATAATTTCGTGCTGGTGAACTACCATCACCAGCCGGCGGTCGATTTCCAGCGCACGCTGGACCAGACACTGGCGCTGGCGCCGCGCTTGGCGCCCCTGGTCACCGACGTGCCGCGCGCCCTCTACCATGCCAATCGCGCCGGCAAGAACCTGTTGTTCGAGGGCGCGCAGGGCTCGCTGCTCGACATCGACCACGGCACCTATCCGTACGTGACCTCGTCGAATTGCGTGGCCGGCGCGGCCGCGGCCGGGGCCGGCATTGGCCCGAATCACCTGCACTACGTGCTCGGCATCACCAAGGCCTACAACACGCGCGTGGGCAGCGGGCCGTTCCCGACCGAGCTGTCCGACGACATCGGCGAGCAACTGCGCCAGCGCGGCCGGGAGTTCGGCGCCACCACCGGGCGTCCGCGGCGCACCGGCTGGTTCGACGCCGCCGCGCTCAAGCGCTCGATCCAGCTGAACGGCGTCTCGGGGCTGTGCATCACCAAGCTCGACGTGCTCGATGGCGCCGAAGGCGTGAAGATCTGCGTCGGCTACCGCATCGAGGGCGAGCTTTCGGAAATCCTGCCGGTGGGCGCCGAGGAGCTGGAGCGCTGCGAACCGGTGTACGAGGAGTTGCCCGGCTGGAAGGAGAGCACCGTGGGCATCAACGCCTACGACGCGCTGCCGCAGGCGGCGCGCGCCTACCTGAAACGCATCGAGGCGCTCGCGGGCGTGCCGATCGACCTGATTTCCACCGGACCGGAGCGCGATGAGACCATCGTGCTGCGCCATCCGTTTGCTTGAGAGTGGTGCCGAGGAAGGGATTCGAACCCCCACAGTGTTGCCACCGCTAGGACCTGAACCTAGTGCGTCTACCAATTCCGCCACCTCGGCAGGGGAGGCGAATTCTAGTGTCTGAGGTAATGCGTGTCAAAGAAACGTCGCGCTGAAAAGCGCACCGGCCGCGGGCCGGCGGCGCCACCGGCGCTGGGAAAATTCACCGGCCGCGTCGAGGGCCATCCCGACGGGCACGGCTTCCTCGTGCCTGACGGCGGCGAGACGCGCGTGTTCCTGTCGGCCGCGGAGATGCGCCAGGTACTGCACCGCGACC
>JAABQT010000086.1 GCA_011391295.1 Betaproteobacteria bacterium | reverse complement strand
GAGATCTGCCTTGATACTGTGTTTATATACAGTCTCGGGGGCCGAGGCAAGCCCCCCTGCAAAACCCCGTCCCGCGGCGCTCAGCGCCGCGCGCAGCGATAGACGTTGAAGGTCTGCTTTCCGTCCTGGACGCCGGTGGCCGGCACGACGGTGTCGGCGCCCATGCCGGCGGCCGAGTTCCTGGCGGTGACGTTGAGGTTGTCCTGCACCGCGTCGGGATGGCGTGGAATGATGCCCACTTCATGCACCACGCTCGCCGTGACGCGGCCGAGATTGGTGCAGGTCACCACCGCCTCGGCACTCGCCACGCGCACCGCGGCGCCAGCGTCGGTCAGACTGACAAAGGCGCAGCCCGCGGTAATCGCGGCAAGGGCCGGCAGAAGAATGAGAATTGGTTTACGCATCGCGAGCCACCTTTTCTGTGCACGTTGAACCACAGATTTTACATGCACACCAGGACACACTATCGTCGCCTCTGGCCGACATGACCATGACCCGGAATGACGCGGATACCCTGCGCACCGAAACTTCACCGGAGTGCGCGGTCTGCGCGCGGCCGGGGCGCGTGCTGTACGAGGGCCTGACGGATTACCTTGCGGGAACCGCGGGACAGTGGCGCATGCTGCGCTGCCCCGATGCCGCGTGCGGACTGCTGTGGCTCGATCCGAAACCGCTGGCGGCGGATCTGATCAAGGCCTATGCGACCTACCACACGCATGGCGCCTCGCGCGCGCGGGATCCCGCCCGCCTCTGGCACAGCGCGGTGAACTCCGCGTGCAAGCAACTCAGCCGCCTGCTCGAACTCGGCAGCGCGCTGGGCCGGCAAAGACGCGAGCTCAGGACGATGTTCATTGGCGAGGGCGGCGCTGGCAAGCTGCTCGAGGTCGGCTGCGGCTCCGGGCGTTTCCTGAATCGCATGCGCGAGCTCGGCTGGGCGGTGGAGGGCGTCGAATTCGATTCCGTGGCGGCGGCACGCATCGGGAAGAGATTTGGCATCCAGGTCGGGGTCGGCAGCCTGCCCGAATTGCGCTACGCACAGGACAATTACGACGTGCTCGCCATGAGCCAGGTCATCGAGCACGTGCACGATCCCGTGGCCCTGCTGAAGGAATGCCGGCGCGTCCTGCGGCCGGGAGGCAGGCTGGTGCTCAGCACGCCCAACGCGCTGAGTGTCGCCCACCGCCTGTACGGCAGGTCCTGGCGCGGACTTGAACCGCCCAGGCATCTGCACATATTCACTCCGGCGGCACTGGAAATCACCGCCAGGCGTTGCGGCTTTCAAATTCTGAAGCTCGTGACCCTGTCCGCGGAATCCGCAGGCATCTACCGGGCAAGCGAGCTGATCGGGGAAACGCAGGGCGGACGGCGCGCAGGAGCGGCGAGCGCCAGCATCGTCAGGTCATGGCTGATGCGCTACCGGGAATACCGCGAGACCTTGAGCGACCCTCACGCGGGGCATGACATCTTCCTGATCGCCACCAAGCAGGCCGCAGCGCCGCCTCCGTCGGATTTGACAGTGTTTGCACCTCGCGCCTAGATTACAGCCGCGCCCCGGGACCTGCGTCATGACCCAGCACGAACGCCTCGGCAAGTACCAGATCATCGAAGTCCTCGGCAAGGGCGCGATGGGCGTGGTGTACAAGGGATTCGATCCCGGCATCGATCGCACGGTGGCGATCAAGACCGTGCGCAAGGAACTGATCGAAGATGATGACCGGGCCGGAATGGCGCTCGCGCGATTCAGGAACGAAGCGCGTGCCGCCGGCCGGCTGTCCCACCCGGGCATCGTTGCAGTCTACGACTATGGCGAGTCCGACGCCGTGTCCTACATCGCAATGGAGTACGTGCAGGGCAACAGCTTGCGCGAGTACTTCAATCGCGGCACGCGGTTTGCGGCACCCGACGTGGTGAGCATCATGGCGCAGTTGCTCGAGGCGCTGCAGCACGCGCACGACGCGGGGGTATGGCACCGCGATATCAAACCGGCCAATCTCATCATCATGAATAACGGCCGACTGAAGGTTGCCGACTTCGGCATTGCGCGCATCGAAACCTCGCAGCTTACGCAGACCGGCATGGTGATGGGATCACCCGGGTACATGGCGCCCGAACAGTACTCGGGCGGCGCCATCGACTGGCGCGCCGATATTTTCGCGGCGGGAGTCGTCATGCACCAGTTGCTGACCGGCGCGCGCCTGTTCACCGGATCTGCCGAGCAGATCGCGTACAGGATCTGCCACCAGGAACCGCCGCCGCCGTCGGTGATCGACCCTGCCGGGGGCTGGGGGCGCTACGACCCCCTGCTCGCGTGCGCCCTGGCCAAGAAGCCCGAGCAGCGCTATCAGTCGGCGCATGCATTCCGCGAGGCGATTCTGGAGGCGTATGCCGCGCCGGTGAACTCGAGCGTCTCCGAGGAAACGATCGTCGCGCAAGCGATGCTGCCGGCAGCCATGCTGGAACCCAGCAACCCGTCCGCGCGCACTGACGAGCGCTACCAATTGCGCGGCTCGCGTCCCGGATCGCTTGCGGGGCGTTCCCCTACGTTCGACCCGCCGCCCCTGCCGCAGTCCGCGACCGATGGGCGCAGCGGCTCCGTTGCGACGGGCACCGCACCCAGCGCGATGACCTCGATCAGGAAAACCTGGCCGATCGGCCTGGGTGCCGCACTCGCCGTGCTGATCGGGGCCGGCATCGGCGCCTGGCTGGTCGCGCGCACGCCCTCTCTTTCTCCAGCCGAGGGCCGCCAAGTGGAGGCGTCCACGGCTGCGGCCCCGCAATCCGAACCGGCGGCCCCGCCACCGATCAGCCCGGCACAGAAAAAGGTGGAAACGCAGAGCGCGCCTGCGCCCGAACCCGCGCCCCGGATTTCAACCAAGCCGCCCGCGTCGAACGTCGATGCAGTAGCAGCGCGCACGCCTGAAACAGCGGTCCCTCGCACCGTAACCACCAGCGCACCAAGGCCGCCGAAACCGCCCAAGCCAAAGAAGGGCACCCCCTCGACCGAGCCCGTGCCGAGCGCGGTGGCTCCGCCTGCAGCGGCGCCCGCCGTGCGTGTACGCATCACACCAGCGTCGGCGCCTGTCGCCGCCCCGCCGCCGCCCATTGCACCCGCGGCACCCGCGGCACCCGCGGCACCCGCGGCACCCGCGGACCCGGTCGCGGATTTGCCGGGGCGCACCCCCGTCGCGGCCGTTGCGGTTCCGTCGCCCGCGGAGCCACCGCCCGCCGCCAAGCCGCCGCCAGCGCCCAGCGTCTGGCGCGATCAGGGCATCACGATGAAAGTTTCCAGCAAGATTCAGTTCAACCGCCGCCTGTGGAGCAGCGGCATCGAGGTCGAAACCGTGGCAGGTGTGGTGAGTTTGCGCGGCACCGTCGGATCGCAGGCGATTTCCGACGAGGCCGAAAAGCTTGCGGCCGCCACTCCCGGGGTCATTTCGGTGAAGAACGACCTGAAGGTCAGTCGTTGAGAAAACCGACGGTGCTGGCATCCGTCGGGGGGAGAAAGACCATGGCGATGCGAAAATTCAGCGAGAAAAAGCTTACCGGCGAGGTGCTGTCCCGCATCCGCAAAACCAAGAACGCGCGACTCAAGCAGGTGATGACCAGTTTCATCAAGCACCTGCACGCTTTCGTACGCGAGACCAAACCGACGCAGGAAGAATGGTTCAAGGGCATCGAGTTTCTTGCTGAAACGGGCCAGTGGTGCACCGGCAAGCGCAATGAGTACATCCTGATGTCGGATACGCTCGGGGTGTCGATGCTGGCGGACGCCTTGAACTACAAGGCAGGCGCCGGCGCGACGCAGTCCACGGTGCTGGGGCCGTTCCACCGCGAGCGGGCGCCCGCGTACCCGCTGGGCGGCAACATCTCGAAGAACGCCCCGGACGGCGAGCCCTGCGTGGTGCGCGGAACAGTCAAGGACGCCAAGGGGCGCCCGGTGGCCGGCGCCAAGCTCGACATCTGGGAGGGCGGGGCCGACGGCCTGTACGACTCGCAAAAGGGCGACGAGATGAACCTGCGCGGAGTGTTCCGCACCGACGCGCAAGGGCGCTTTCATTTTCGCTGCGTGACCCCGAGCTCTTATCCGGTGCCGAACGATGGTCCGGTCGGACGCATGCTGGTGGCCACCGGCCGCCATCCGATGCGCCCGCCGCATCTGCACTTCTGGATCACCGCACCCGGCTACAAGTCGCTGATCACGCACCTGTTCGTCAAGGGCGGAAAATACCTGGATTCGGACGCAGTGTTCGGCGTCAAGCCCGAACTCGTCGTCGAGTTCAAGAAGGGCAAGGACGGAGTCGCGAGCGCGAGCTACGACTTCGTCCTCATGCAGGACGGCAAGCGCAAGAAGTAAAGCCGCCTATGCCGCGAGCCTGGAGCGTTTCCTCCATTCAGGGAATCGAACCCACGCGTCGCGCAGTCTGTGCGCCATGGCGATGAGGGTGGAGCAATTGCCGGGCACCGCGTAGGGCGCGGCCGCGCTCAGGAGCGAGCTCAAGGTTCAGCGCAGACACCAGTAGCGCACACCCTGGTTTTCCAGGAACGCCTCGGCACCAGCGCCGCGCAGCATCGCCAGCGTGGCGAGAATTCCGGCCTCCGTGCACGTATTGCCCACGACGGTGACCGAACGCGGCGCATCCGTGACCGGCCAGCCGGTGCGCGGATCGAGGATGTGACCGTAGCGCTTGCCGTCGCGCAGGACGAAGCGGTGCGCGTCGCCGCTGGTGGCAATGCCGCCACGGCTCAGCTCGAACGCAAGCCGAGCCTCGCGCGCAGCGGTGCTCGCGACCGTGACGCGGTCGGGATTCTCCACCCCGATCACCCAGCCATGGCCATCGCGCCGCGCGCCGGTGGCGGCAAGATCGCCGCCGAAATTGACCAGCAGACTCGGCGCCGTCTGGGCCGCGAGCAGGTGCGCGCAGCGGTCCACGGCGTATTCCTTGCCAAGGCCGCCAAGGTCGATCTCCATCCCCGGGGGCAGCTCGAGCACCGGCTTCTCCCAGCGGACGCGGTGCCATCCGACCAGGGGCAGCAGAGCTGCCACCTCAGCCTGCCCGGGCACGTGATCGCCGCTATCGAAACGCCATGCGCGCCGCAATACGCCGGAGGTGACGTCGAACAATCCGCCGCTCAAGCGCCAGCAGACGTCGGCGTAGTCAAGCAGCGCAGCGGCCTCGTCGTCCACCTCGACGGGCGCGCCGCGCGCACCGTTGATGCGGTGCACGATGTTGTCGTCGCGATAGCGGCTGAACTTGTGCTCCACGCGCAGTGCCTCGTCGCGCGCCAGAGCGGCCAGGCGGCGCGCGACCGGCTCGTCATCTGCATCGACCAGGATCTCGCACGGGCTCGCCATCGCCCGGAAGCGGCAGATCCCGTAACCCGCTGCCTGCTCGAAGCTCAAGTCGGTCATGGCGCTTGCCGGGGACGCACATGCCCCGCGGCGACGCGCCGTGACTTTACCAGCGGAACGAGTAGCTGAACTGGACGATGACCGCCTTGGTGTCCGGGAACAGATCCTGGCCCGCAAGCTGGCCGGGTGCGCCGGCCGGGTGGTCCTCCCCCGTCTGCAGCATGTACTCAAGGCGCGCGCCGAACTCGCCGGTTTTCGCCGGGATCGCGTACTTCACGCCCGCGGTGACGGTGCTCATCTTCGCCAGCCGGTAGTCCGCGCTCGCGAATTGCGTCGACTCGCCGGCGCGCAGGAACGGGCGGTAGAAATCCGCCGCGCTTGCCTGCTGCGAGAACCGCAGGTGCGGCTCGAGATAGCTGCCGCCCAGGTCGCGACGATAGCGCAAGTCGACGGTGTGGCCCTTGACGCCCCAGTCGTCCCAGTAGTACCGGTACGACACGTTGAGCACGTCCCTGTCGAAGGCCTTCAGCGTGCGCCAGTACAGCGCGTTGCGGGCGCGATCCTCCGGGCGCTTCTCGTGCATCGTCTGCAGCGGAATGCCGGACACGGCGTCGACCACCGAAACAAGCTTGTACGGGTCGGTCAGGTAGCCGGTATCCCGCCCGTGGGTGTAATTGAACTGCATCAGCGTGGTGCGATTGACGACTTGCGTGACGCCGAGCAGCGCATCGAACACCGTCTTATTTTCGCTGGTGCCGATCGTCGTCTTCACTCCCGGGAACGCGGGCTGCATTGCGAATCCCAGCGGCACGCCGCCCACCGGCTCGACTTGGTCGGCATCGTACGAGAGCCCGGCAGTCAGCGTCGTATTGCGGTTGTTGAAGTCCTGCGACACCGTGGCACCGGCGCCGATCGAGGTGTAGTCGTACTCCTTGGAGGCGTGGCCGGTGTAGACGATGCGCCGCTCTGCTCCCAGCGGCCGCGTCCAGTCGAAGGAGAGCGCCACCCGGGTGTCGAGGAAAGTCGGATCGAGCGGAATCGAGTTGGCGGGCGTGCTGTAGGTCTGGTTACCCGAGGGTGAGGTGAAGGTCTGCGGCGTCGTAGAGGGCACCGCGCCGCTCGGGCTCGAGCCGGTAAGCGAATCCACCACCAGCTTAATGGCGATATCCTCATCCTCAGAGAGTTGCTTCTTCATGCGCACTACCGGCTCGATCGCCGTGACGCGATCCTGTTCGCTGTAGAACAGGATCGCCGACTCGACCTCCCACTGGCCTGGCTGCGCCGGTCGCGGCGGGGTCTGGACTTGGGCCTGTGCTACCGGCGCGGCCGCGAACAGGCCGCAGGTGGCGGCGGCCAACGCGCGCAGGATGGACTCCGGCTTCTTCAATTGCATCCGCAGCCCCCGCCGCCGATGCCTTGGCCGCCGGTCGAGGATTCCTTCGAGTAG
>JAABQT010000085.1 GCA_011391295.1 Betaproteobacteria bacterium | reverse complement strand
AAGACCGAGTTGGTTATCTTCCTGCGCGCCACGGTGATCCTCGACGCCAGCGTGGAGGGCGACTACGGCCGCTTCCGGGGATTGCTGCCGACCGAGAAGTTTCTCGACATCCCCAACCGCGGCGCCCCGTCCGCGCAGTGACATGAGCCTGCTGCTCGAGGCGCTGAAGAAAGCCGAAAAGGCGAAGGAAGACGCCCAGCGCCGCGCGCGCGACGGGGATGGCACCGGGGAGCTGCGGCTGGCCGACGACACTGCGCCTGCCGAAGCGGCCAAGCACATCGTCACCCGCCCGGAGCTCCCGGAGATTACGTCGCCGCACGAGATCCTGTCGGAGGATCTGCGCACCGAGGCACCCGCGCCGACCGAGCGCGAGTTCCCGCCGCACAACGCGCGCGCCGCCGCCGCGTCGCAGCCGGGGTCGCGTGGCGGCGCCGAACAGCAGGCCGCGCAGCGCACTGCCGCGCGCAAGGTGTTCGAGGCCAAGGTGCGCGAACCCAACCCGCGCCTGGGATTCTTCGTCACTGTCGGTGCGCTGGGCGCGTTCGCCGTCGGTATCGTCATCTACTTCTGGATCCAGCTGCGCCCCCCGGCGTCGCTGGTGAACACCAGCCCGGTGCAGCCCGCTGGCGAGGTGCAGGTGGCCGCGTCGCCGACGACGCCCGGCGCGCTGCCCCGGCCCGCCGCAGCATCACAGCCGATTATCCAGGGCCTGCCCACCGCCAAGCCCGAAGCAGGGCAGGCCAAGCCGGCGCCGAGCAAAGTTGCCGCTGCGCCGCGCGCTCGCCCAGCCACGCCAGCCATACCCCGCGACCCGCCGGCAATGCGCATCAGGCCCGCACCGGGCGGTGCGCAACCGCGTGCGGCGGATCCCCAGGTGATCGCGGCGCGCCGCGCGGTCATGCAGGTCCACCCGCGCGTCGAGGCGGGCTACGCCGCGTATCAGGCCGGTCGGATGGATGACGCGCGCGGCGACTACCAGCAGGCTCTGCGGGACGAACCGGCCAATCGCGATGCGCTGCTCGGGCTGGCAGCTGTTGAAGTGCGCGCAGGACGCTACGAGGCCGCCGACGCGCTCTACCGGCGACTGCTGCAGGCCGACCCGCGCGACGCCCACGCGCACGCCGGCATGATGGCGCTGCGCGGCCAGCAGCTGGACCCCGTGGCGGCCGAGAGCCGCCTGAAGACGCTGCTCGCCTCGGACCAGGAGTCCGGCGTGCTGCACTTTGCGCTGGGTAACCAGTACGCTCAGCAGGGCCGCTGGGCCGAGGCCCGACAGGCCTATCTCAGGGCCGCCGCGAGCGACCCGGAAAACCCCGATTACGCCTACAACCTCGCGGTGAGCCTGGAACACCTGCGCCTGTCCGCGGCTGCGCTTGAAAACTACCGCCGTGCGCTGGCATTGGCGCTCAGGCGCAACGCCAGCTTCGACCCGGCCACGGTCCAGGCCCGCGCCCAGCAGCTGGCGCGCTGACAGTTCCTAAAGCCCGGCATTTTCGGGCTCTCTGTATCATGCAAGCAGGATGAACGCGCCCACCAATCCGCAGGCCAAGCGGCACATCGGCCAGATCCTTATCGATCAGGGCATCCTGACCGAGGACCAGTTGCGTATCGCGCTGTTGGAGCAGACCAAGTCCAAGGCGCCGGTGGGGCGCCTCCTGGTGCAGCTGGGCTTCGTGTCGGAAGCGACCCTGCGCGACGCCCTGTCCGAGAAGCTCGGGCTGCAGTCGGTGGACCTGGCGCACATCATCGTCGACCCCACCGCGCTGAAGATGCTGCCGCGCGACATGGCGCGCCGCTACCGCATGTTCCCGGTGGCGTTCGACCGGCAGTCCAAGCGCTTCATCGTTGCGCTTGCCGACACCAACAACATCGTCGCCGTGGACCAGTTGCGCGCGCACCTGAAAGGGGACTTCGAGATCGAGCTGCGTCTGGCCGGCGATTCCGAGATCGAGCGCGCGGTCGAGCACTATTACGGGCACGAGTTCTCGATCGACGGCATCCTGCGCGAGATCGAGACCGGCGAGGTCGACTACGCCACCGTCGCCGAGGGCGACGAGTACTCCCAGCCAGTGGTGCGCCTGATCTCGGCGCTGCTCGCGGATGCGGTGGAGCGGGCCGCCTCCGACATCCACTTCGAGCCCGAGCAGAACTTCCTGCGCATCCGCTACCGCATCGACGGCGTGCTGCGCCAGATCCGCTCGCTGCACAAGACGTACTGGCCGGCGATGGCGGTGCGCCTGAAGGTGATGGCGAAAATGAACATCGCCGAGACGCGCGCGCCGCAGGACGGGCGCATCTCGGCGACCATGTCGGGGCGCGTGGTGGACTTCCGCGTCGCCAGCCTGCCCACCACGCACGGCGAGAACATCGTGCTGCGCATCCTCGACCGGCAAAAGGGCATCGTGCCCCTCGACAAGCTGGGTCTCGAAGACGCCACGCTTGAGCTGCTGAAGCGCATGATCGCGCGCCCCGAGGGCATCATCCTGGTGACCGGACCCACGGGCAGCGGCAAGACCACTACGCTCTACTCGATCCTCAACCACATCAATTCCGACGGCATCAACATCATGACGCTGGAGGATCCGGTCGAGTATCCGATGACCCTGATCCGCCAGACTTCGGTATCGGAAGCCGCCAAGCTCGACTTCGGCAACGGCGTACGTGCCCTGATGCGCCAGGACCCGGACGTGATTCTGGTGGGCGAGGTGCGCGACCGCGACACGGCCGAAATGGCCTTCCGCGCCGCGATGACGGGTCACCAGGTGTACTCGACGCTGCACACCAATTCCGCCGTCGGCGCCATCCCGCGCCTGCTGGACATCGGCATCGTGCCCGACGTCATGTCGGGCAATATCATCGGCATCGTCGCGCAGCGCCTGGTGCGGCGCCTGTGCCGCACTTGCAGGCAGTCCTACGATCCCGAGGTGAAGGAGCGCCGCCTGCTTGGCATCACGCCGACGGAATCCGTGGCCCTGTTCCGCGCCGTGGGCTGCGACCAGTGCGATTACCAGGGATACCGGGGACGCAACTCGATCATCGAAATCCTGAAGATCGACGGCGGCCTGGACGAGCTGATCGCGCGCCGCGCAACCGCGCGCGAACTCCTGACCGCCGCACGCTCGAAAGGTTTCAAGACGCTCGCCGACGATGGCGTGCGCATGGTGCGCAACGGCCTCACCAGCGTCGATGAGCTGATGCGCGTGGTGGACCTCACCGACCGAATGGCCTAGCGCGGCTCGCGCGCAGAGGACGCATGCCTCTGTATACCTACAAGGCAATCGACGCCGAGGGCAAGAACGTCATCGGGCGCACCGAGGCGGTCAACTCCTTCGACCTCGAGCAGCGCCTGCTGCGCATGGGCCTGGACCTGGTGTATGGCGCGCCCACCAGCCAGACCGGGCGGCTGATCGGCGGCGCGCGCGTCAAGCGCCAGGACCTGATCAATTTCTGCTTTCACCTCGAGCAGCTCGCCGGCGCTGGCGTGCCGGTGGTCGAGGGGCTGGTCGACCTGCGCGAGAGCATCGACAATCCGCGCTTTCGCGAAGTGGTCTCGGGGATGCTCGAATCCATCCAGGGCGGCAAGAACCTGTCGCAGTCGCTGGCCGAGTATCCCGAGGTGTTCAGCAAGGTGTTCGTCAGCCTGGTGCGCTCGGGCGAGCAGACCGGGCGGCTGCCCGAGGTGCTGAAAAGCCTCACCGAGTCGCTGAAATGGGAGGACGAACTTGCCGCGCAGACCAAGAAACTGCTCGTGTATCCGCTGTTCGTGGGCTCCATCGTGATGCTGGTGACCTTCTTCCTGATGATCTACCTGGTGCCGCAGATGACCGGCTTCATCCGCAACATGGGGCAGGAGATCCCGCTGCAGACGCTGATCCTGATCGCGGTGTCGGATTTCTGCATCAATTACTGGTGGGCCGTCCTTGCCGCGCCCTTTGTCGTCTGGTTCGGGGTCAAATTCGCCGCCAACGCCAATCCCGCGATCGCCTACACCCTCGACCGCTACAAGATCACCATGCCGCTGATCGGGCCGATCCTGAAGAGGATCGTGCTGTCGCGTTTCGCATCCAGCTTCGCCATGATGTATTCCTCGGGCATCACGGTGCTCGACGCCATACGCAGCACCGAGGAGATCGTTGGCAACCGGCCGATCGAGTACGCGTTGCGCAGCGCGGGACAGCAGATTGCCGAAGGCAAGAACCTGACGATGGCGTTCCAGGACGCGGGCCTGTTCCCGCCGCTCGTCATCCGCATGCTCAAGATCGGCGAGAATACCGGCGCGCTCGATACGGCGCTGCTCAATGTGAGCTATTTCTACAACCGCGAAGTGAGGGAAGCGATCGGCAAGCTGCAGTCAATGGTCGAGCCTGCGCTCACCGTCGTGCTCGGAGCGATCCTCGGCTGGGTCATGCTGTCAGTCCTCGGCCCGGTGTACGACACCATCAGCAAAATGAAATTCTGACGCGTGAAGCACATCGTCTATTTCACTGCCGGCGACCACAGCGTGTACGCGTGGTCGCGCGGCAGGCTCGAGCTGGAGGCGAAGTTTCCCGGCGACGATCTGGGCGTGGTCGGATTCCGCGAGTACCTCGCCGGGCGCCGCGGCGCGCTGTTCTATGCGCTCGCCGACCTCGCGGGCGAGGACTTCCACGAAGAGCAGATCCCCTACCTGCGCGGCGGCGACCGCGCTCAGGTGGTGCAGCGGCGCCTCGCACAGCGCTACCGGGATACGCGCCTGGCAGCGGCACTGTCGCTGGGGTTCGTGCGCGGCGAGCGCCGCAATGAGAGGCTGCTGCTCACCTCGTTCACCAACACGCAGCAGCTCACGCCGTGGCTGGACGCGCTGACCGAGGCGGGCGCGAAGCTTGCGGGCGTGTATTCGGTGCCGCTGCTCGCGCCGGCGCTCGCCTCCATTCTGGGCGTGCGCCGGGGCCGCGCGTTCGTGGTGAGCGCCAACAGCACCGGACTGCGCCAGTGCTACGTCGAGGACGGCAGGCTGCGCTTCGCGCGCCTCGAACGCACCGTGGACATGGCGCCGGAAGCATTCGCCGCGTTCGTGCGCTCCGAGACCGGGCGCCTGGCGCAGTACCTGTCGACGCTGCGCGTACTGCCGCGCGATGGCCCGCCGATTCAGGTGATCGTGATCGCGCCGCCCGGGCAGCGCGCGGCGTTCGAGCAGGCGCTGGTCTCCGATGCGCGGCTGTCGTTCATCACGCTGGATGCGCAGGAGGCGACACGCAAGGTCGGCGTCAGTAGCGCGCCCCGCGGCACTGGAGCCGAGCAACTTTACCTGCATCTGGCGGCGCGCCGGCCGCCGACGGAACAGTTCGCGCGGCGCGAAGACCGGCGCAGCTACCACATCTGGCGGTGGCAGCGCGCGCTGCTCGCAGCAGGCGCGCTGGGCCTCGCCGCCTGCGCGCTGTACGCGGGCGCAGGCTGGGTCGATGCGAACGGCATGCGCAGCGAGACACGGCAGAACCGCGCGGAAGCGAACACGGCGCAGCAGGAATACCAGCGCATCACCTCGGCGTTCCCGGTGACGCAGACCACCACCGACAACCTGCGCGCCGCAGTGGTCGAATTCACCGACATCGCCAGGCACAGCGCGTCACCCGAGCGGGCGATCATCTACGTATCGCAGGTACTGAGCGGATTTGCGCAGATTGAGCTCGATTCGCTTCAGTGGCGGCTGGAGGGCCCGGCGGGAGCGCGCGCCGCAAAGCCCGCGGCCAATGCCCCGGCCGGTATCGAGGCAGCGCAGGTACTTGAGATTTCGGGGCGCGTCAGCGCCATGCGGCGTTCCGAATACCGCGCCATCACCGCCGAGGTGCAGCGCTTTGCCGACGCTTTGCGCGCCGATCCCGCGTATCGCATACTGCGCATGCAACTTCCGTTCGACGTAACTTCCGGGGGCACCCTGTCGGGCGACATCGGCACCGCCGCCGAAACCGGCGAGGCGCCGCGCTTCACCATCGAGCTGGCGCGGAGCATGCGATGAATTTCACCGCGCGCGAAATCAGGCAGCTGGCGCTGCCGCTGCTGGCCTGTCTTGCCCTGCTTGGCGCGGGTGCGGCGCTGGTCGCGTGGACCCAGGGCGACCAGCGCGCGGCCGCGAGCGAGCGGGCGGCGGTGCGCGCTGAGCGCGCGCAGGCGCGTCAGCGGCTGATGCGCATTGCCGAGGAGGAAAAGGAGGTCAAGGAAAAACTCGAGGTCTACCTGCGCCTGAAACAGCTGGGCATTATCGGCGACGAGCAGCGCCTGGAGTGGGCCGACGCCATGACCCGCATCCGCACGCGGCGCGAGTTGCCCGACCTGCGCTACCGGGTCGAGCGCCAGCGCCTGCTGAGCTCGGTGGCCAGCAAACCCGCAAGCGTCGATTTCTATGCCAGTCAGATGAAAGTGGACGTGGCCCTGCTGCACGAAGGCGACCTGCTGCACTTCCTCAATGACCTGCGCGAGTCGGGCAACGCCTACTACTCGGTGAAGCGTTGCAGCCTGGCGCGCACCGGATCCGCGCCGACGGGCGTGACCCTCGCGCCTCGACTGCGGGCCGAGTGCGAGATCGACCTCATCACCATCGTGGACCGGGGGGCCAAGTCATGATGCGCGCCGCCCTCGCCGCGTTGCTTCTGTCTTGCGCAGCGCAGGCAGCCGCGCAGGAACTCGGGCGCCTGTTCTTCACGCCCGAGCAGCGCGCCGCCCTGGATGCCCGCCGCGCGGCGCGCCTGCCCGACAGGCCGGCACCCGTCTTGTCGGCGTCTCCGACCACGCGCATCGACGGCTACGTCAAGCGCTCCGGCGGAAAGTCCACCGT
>JAABQT010000084.1 GCA_011391295.1 Betaproteobacteria bacterium | reverse complement strand
AGATCGAGCCTAATTTCGCCGCCGCGGCGGTGCACCCGGGCGGCGGCAAGGTGTGCGTGAAGGCCTACGGGCTGGTGCAGAAGACCTATCACCCGAACCGCGTGCTGCAGCCGATGAAGCGCACCAACCCGAACAAGGGGCACGACGAGGACCCGGCCTGGGTGCCGGTCTCCTGGGACGAGGCACTCGGCCTGATCTCGGACAAACTGCGCTCGATTCGCGCGCGCGGCCTGCTCGACGAATCGGGCTATCCGCGCGTCGCGGCGAGCTTCGGCGGCGGCGGCACGCCGCAGTTCTACATGGGGAGCTTCCCGGCGTTCCTCGCCGCGTGGGGGCCGGTGGACATGGGCTTCGGCTCCGGCCAGGGCGTCAAGTGCTACCACTCGGAGCATCTCTACGGCGAATTGTGGCATCGCGGCTTCACCGTCTCGCCCGACACGCCGCTCACCAACTACCTGATCTCCTGCGGCGCCAACGTGGAAGCTTCCGGCGGCGTCGCCGGCGTGTGGCGCCACGCCAACGCGCGCGCGCGCGGCATGAAGCGCGTGCAGGTCGAGCCGCACCTCTCGGTCACCGGCGCCTGCTCGGCCGAATGGGTGCCGATCAAGCCCAAGACCGACGCCGCGTTCCTCTACGCGCTGCTCCACGTGCTGCTGCACGAGGCGCCGCGCGCGCGGCTCGACTCGGAATTCCTCTTGCGCCACACCTCTTCGCCCTACCTCGTCGGCGCGCACGGTTTTTACCTGCGCGAGCCGGCGAGCGGCGCGCCGATCGTCGCCCGCGCGCTCGAGGCGCAAGAAACGCACGTGGCACTCGAGACCGGCGCCGACGGCGAGGTGCTGGCCGAAGGCCGGCTCGAGGGCGAGACCGCGTTCGCCAAGCTCGTTGCGCACATGAAACCGTACACGCCCGAATGGGCGGCAGGCATATGCGACGTGCCCGCGGCGCGCATCCGGCGCATCGCCAACGAGTACCTCGACGCCGCCTGCGTCGGGCAGACCATCGAGATCGAAGGCAAGACGCTGCCCTACCGCCCGGTGGCGGTGAGCCTGGGCAAGACGGTGACCAACGGCTGGGGCGGCTTCGAGTGCTGCTGGGCGCGCACGCTGCTCGCGTCGCTGGTCGGCGCACTGGAGGTGCCCGGCGGCATCCTCGGCACCACGGTGCGCCTCAACCGCCCGATGTCGGAGCGCCACAGGAGCGTGCGCGCGGACGCCGACGGGCTGATGGCCTACCCCTTCAACCCCACCGACAAGCGGCACTGGAACGCGCAGCCCAACATCCGCAACGCCTACCGCTCGATGGTGCCGCTCGCCGCCGACGGCCCCTGGAGCCAGGCGCTCGGGCCGACGCATTTCTCCTGGATGTTCCTCGACGAGACGCCGCCGGGCCTGCCGCGCGTGACGCTGCCCGAGGTGTGGTTCGTGTACCGCACCAATCCCGCGATCTCGTTCTGGGACACCGCCAAGCTCGAAGCGCGCATGGCGCGCTTCCCGTTCGTGGTCGCCTTCGCCTTCACGCGCGACGAGACCAATCACTACGCCGACGTGCTGCTGCCCGATGCCACGGACCTCGAGAGCCTGCAGCTGATCCGCATCGGCGGCTCCAAGTACATCGAGCAATTCTGGGACCACGAGGGCTTCGCGCTGCGCCAGCCGGCGATCGCGCCGCGCGGCGAGGCGCGCGACTTCACCGACATCGCCACCGCGCTCGCCGAGCGCACCGGACTCATCGAGCCGTACAACGCCTCGATCAACAAGGGCACGCTGGGCGTGCCGCTGAAGGACTTCGCGCTCGACACGAGCCGCGCGCACAAGGTCGAAGAGATCTGGGACGCGGTATGCAAGGCGGCGAGCCGCGAGCTCACCAACGGCGCCGAAGCGCACGGCCTCGCCTGGTGGAAGGAAAAGGGCCTCGCGACCAGGCCGTTCCCGCGCACCGCGTGGTATCTCTTTCCCACGCTCGCGGCGAAGGGCCTCCGATTCGAGATGCCCTACCAGGAACGGCTGCTCAGGATCGGCACCGAGCTCGGCCGGCGCCTGCACGAGCACGGCATGACCTGGTGGGACAAGCAGCTCACCGAGTACCAGGCGCTTCCTGCGTGGAAGGATTTTCCGGGCCTGTGGGACAGCGGCGCGCAGTATCCCTTCTGGCTCCTCACCTCGCGCTCGATGCAGTACGCCTGGGGCGGCAATGTCGGCATGCAGCTGATCAAGGAGGTGGCCGACAACATCGCCGGCCACAGCGGCGTGATCATGAATACGGCAAAGGCGCGCCAGATGGGGCTCAAGGAAGGCGACTGGCTCGAGATCGCGACGCCGCAGCACTCGGTGCGCGCCAGGGCCGTGCTGCGCCAGGGCATCCGCCCCGACACGCTGCTGCTCCTCGGCCAGTTCGGACACTGGGCGACGCCGGTGGCGAAGGACTTCGGCATGCCCTCCATGAACAGCCTGGTGCCGATGTCGCTCGAGCTCACGGATGCCACGGGCTCCGGCGCCGACATCGTGCGCGTCGCCTTGAGTAAAGCCGCATGACCCGGTGGGCGATGGTCGCGGACCTGCGGCGCTGCGTCGGCTGCCAGACCTGCACCGCGGCCTGCAAGCAGACGAACGACACGCCGCCCGGCGTGCAATGGCGGCGCGTGCTCGACATGGAGGTGGGCGAATACCCGGAGGTGAAGCGCGCCTTCGTGCCGGTGGGCTGCATGCACTGCGACGATCCGCCGTGCATGCACGTGTGCCCGAGCACGGCGACGAAAAAGCGCGCCGATGGCATCGTCACCATCGACTACGACCTGTGCATCGGCTGCGCCTACTGCGCGCTCGCCTGCCCTTACCAGGCGCGCTACAAGTCGAGCGAGGACGCGCGGCGCCCGGACGTCGCCACCAAATGTACGTTCTGCGTCGAGCGCATCGACGCCGGCCTCGCGCAGGGGCTGAAACCCGGCGTCGATCCCGAGGCGACGCCGGCCTGCGTCAATTCCTGCATCGCGCAGGCGCTGCACTTCGGCGACGTCGAGGATCCACAGGGCAACATCTCGCAGCTCCTCGCCGGGAACCAGCACTTCCGCATGCACGAAGAGCTCGGCACGGGGCCGCGCTTCTACTACTTGTGGGACAAGGCGCCGTGAACTGGCTGCAAAAGCACTGGGACCAGCGTGCGGCGCTGAACTTCATGCTCGGCGGCGCGGGTGCCGGGCTGATGATCGCAGCCGCGCTCGCGTATCCGCAGGACCGCGCGCCGGTGCTGCTTTCGCTCGTGCTCGTGGCCACGGGGCTGGGCGCCGTGTGGCTGGAGATCGGCAAGAAGCTGCGCGCGCTCAATGTCTTTATCAACCCCTTCACGTCCTGGATGACACGCGAGTCGTTCGTCGCGGCGCTGCTGTTCTCCTTCGGTGCCGCGGCGATCGTCAAGCCACAGCCCTTCCTGCCCCTCGCCGCCCTGACCGCGCTCGCCTTCGTCTATTGCCAGGGGCGCATCCTGCGCGCCTCGACCGGCATCCCCGCCTGGCGCGCGCCGCAGGTGGTGCTGCTGATCGCAAGCACCGCACTCGCGGAGGGCGCGGCCCTTTGCCTGCTGTTCACCACCGCGCCGCTGCTGCTCAACTGGTTTGCGCTCGCGCTCGTCCTGCGCGCCATCGCCTGGTCGCGCTACCGCGCTGCGGCGCCCAGCGCCGCACTCGAGGCGCCGGGCAAGGCACTGGTGCAGCTCGGCACCGTCGGGGCGCTGCTGCTCGCGCTGGCCGGCTACTGGGTACCGGCCGCCGCGCAGCTCGCCGGCGCCGCGGCGCTCGCCACCGGCCTGTGGCTCAAGTTCGTCCTCGTGACGCGCGCCGCGTTCAACCAGGGCTACGCGCTGCCGCACCTGCCGGTGCGCGGCACGCGCTAAGGAGGATCCGGCATGCTGCAGCGACTGATCAGCCGCAAACTGCACGACGAGCACGTCGCGATCATCGACCTGCTCGGACGCTTCGCGCGCGCTCTCGAGCGCCTGGGCGCCGGCCCGCCGGCGGCCGACGACGCCACCTGGCGCGTGCTGTTGCCGCAGGTCGGCACGGCGCTCGAATACGAGATCACCCAGCATTTCGACCTCGAGGAGACGCAGCTGTTTGCGCGCCTGCACGAACGCGGCGAGGGCGAGCTCGCCGAACTGCTGTTCGAGGACCATGAGGTGATCCGGGGCGTGACCCGCCCCCTGCTCGGCCTGGTGGCGCAGGCGCAAGCGGGCACGCTGGAGGCCGCGGGCTGGCGTACGCTGAAGGCCCTGGGGCTCGAACTGGCGGACCGGCTCGGCTCGCACGCGGAAAAGGAACAGGGCGCCCTGGTGCCGCTGGTGGACGAAATGCTGGACGAAGCGACGGACCTGGAGCTATGGACCCAATACACGAGCTGAAGCTGCGGCGCCTCGCGGCCGTCGACCTCGATGCGGTGGTGGCGCTCGACGCCCAATTGTCGGGCCGCACGCGGCGCGCCTACTTCGAGCGCCGGCTCGCCGCAGCCCTGCGCCAGCCCGAGCTGCACCTGCAGTTCGCGGCGGAGGAAAACGGCGCGTTCTGTGGCCACACCCTGGCGCGCGTGCTCGAGGGCGAATTCGGGCGCAGCGAGCCCGGGTTGCGGCTCGAGGTGATCAGCGTGGCGCCGGCGGCGCAAAACCGCGGCGTCGGCCGCGCGCTGCACGGCGCGCTCGAGGCCGCAGCCCGCAAACGCTCGATCGCGGAATTGCGCACCGCCGCCGGCTGGCGCGATCACGCCATGCTGCGCTTTCTCGATGGCACCGGCTATGCGCTGGCGCCCAACCGCGTGATCGAATGCCCGTTGCGCGACAACCCGCTGCTGGCGCGCGCCGAATCGGTGGGCTCGCCGGTGCGCGACAAGCCGGGCGATGCCAACGACTGGAGCGCGCCGGCGCAGAACGACTTCGAGCAGCTGGCGCGCGACGCCGCCGACGTGCGCCTGCTCTCGGCCAAGGACCTCGAGGACGTGGTGCGCATCGACCGCAACATCACCGGGCGCGACCGGCGCGCCTACATGCAGCATGCCCTGGACGAGGCGCTGCGCGAATCTGGCGTGCGCATTTCGCTCGCCGCGCGCGTCGAGGGAATCATGGCGGGTTTCGTCATGGCACGCGCCGATCTGGGGGACTTCGGTCGCACCGAGCCGGTGGCGGTGATCGATACGCTCGACGTGGCGCCGGAGTACTCGCACCACGGCGTCGGGCACGCACTGCTGCAGCAGCTGTTCCTCAATCTCCGGGCGCTGCGCATCGAGCGCGTCGAGACCGTGGTGGACCGCGAGGCGTTCCCGCTGCTCGGCTTTTTCTACGGCATGGGATTCGCGCCCGGGCAGCGCCTGGCGTTCGTCAAGCGCCTGGGCAAATAGCGCGCCCAGCGGCAGGGACACCGCGCGATCTGCCGTTAGAATCGCGCCTCCTTGAAAGCCCTCCCCTGACCTGGTCGATCCCCGCGCGCGCCGTGTTCGCCGCCCTGGCGATCCACACGCTCTGGGGCGCGAATCCGGTGGCCGTGAAACTCGGGCTCGAAGCCTTCCCGCCGCTCTGGAGCGGGTTCCTGCGCTTCGCCCTCGGCTGCCTGTGCGTGTACGCCTGGGCGCGCTACGTGCGCATCCCGATCCTGCCGCAACGCGAGGAGTGGCGGCCGCTCGTCGCCATCGGCCTGCTCTTCACGGTGCAGATCGCGCTCATGAACTTCGGCTTCGGCGCCACCACCGCCGCCAATAGCGCGGTGCTGATCGCCGCCAATCCGCTCTTCGGCATGCTGTTCGCGCACTACCTGATCCCGGGCGACCGCATCAGCACCGGACGCGCATTCGGCGTCGCCGTCGCCTTTGCCGGCGTCGCGCTGGTGCTCACGCGCGGCGCCGGCCTCGCCAGCCCCTTCGGCAGCGCGGGCGACTGGCTCGTGCTGGCGAGCGCCTGCCTCCTCGGCCTTCGGCTCGCGCTGTGCGGCCGCCTGCTGAAAAGCATGAACGAGGTGCGCCTCACCTTCTGGCAGATGCTGCTGTCGCTGCCGCTGTTCGCCGCCGGCGGGCTCGCCTGGGAGGAGATCCGCTGGGAAAACCTCGGCGTGGTCCCGATCGCCGGCATCCTCTATCAGGGGATCGTGGTCGCCGGCTTCGCCTTCACGGTGAATTTCTACCTCATCCGCCGCTACCGGCCGAGCGTGATGATCAGCTTCAATTTCGTCGCCCCGGTGGCCGGAGTGCTGCTCGGCATGGCGATCCTCGGGGAGCAGCTCACTGTCGGCCTCGCCGGTGGCATGGCGCTGGTGGCGCTCGGTCTGGTGCTGATCGCGCGGCGCTGAGCGCGGCGCCTGCGTCACCCGGCCTTGGGGGCGCGCTGCCGGATCTCGTCGACCGAATCCGGATTGACCAGCGCCGTCAGGTCTCCCGGGTCCAGCCCGAGCCAGGCCGCGCGGATCACGCGGCGCATGATCTTGAGGTTGCGCGTCTTGGGCAATTCGGCCACGAAGGTGACCGCCTTCGGCCGGAACGGGACGCCGAGGCCGCGCACCACGGCCTCGATCACCAGTTCGGCGAGCCGCTCGTCGCCCGCCACCCCCGGCTTGGGCGCCGCGACGCAGACCAGCGCGCTCCCCTTGACTGCATCCGGCACGCCGATCGCCGCGGCCTCGGCGAACTTTCCGCTCGCCATGAGCAGCGCTTCGATCTCGGCCGGTCCGGTGCGCTTGCCGGCGATCTTCAGCGTGTCGTCCGAGCGCCCGTAGATGCGCCAGTGGCCCTCGGCGTCGCGGCTCGCGAAGTCGCCGTGGTGCCAGATGCCGGGCCAGGTGCTCCAATAGGT
>JAABQT010000083.1 GCA_011391295.1 Betaproteobacteria bacterium | reverse complement strand
AAATCGAAGGCGCAGTCCTTTCCGGGTTGATGTTGCCCGAGGGCGCGATGCCGATGGTGCCGGCGGTGGCCGGGCCCAGGTCCGAGAGGATGTCGCCGAACAGGTTGGAGGCGACGATGACGTCGAAGCGATCCGGGTTGAGCACCATCTGGATCGACAGGCCGTCGACGTGGTACTGGTCGGCCCTGACCTCGGGATACTGCTGCTTCATCAGCGCGAAGCGCTCGTCCCAATATGGCATGGTGATCGAGATGCCGTTCGACTTGGTGCACGAAGTGAGGTGCCGGCCTCTTTTCTTCGCCAGCTCAAAGCCGTATTTCATGATGCGGTCGACGCCTTTGCGCGAGAACACCGACTGCTGCGTCACCACCTCGCGCTCGGTGCCCTCGAACATGCGCCCGCCGACGTTGCCGTACTCGCCCTCGGTGTTCTCGCGCAGCACGATGTAATCGATGTCGCCCGGCTTGCGGTTGGCGAGCGGGCAGGGCAGGCCCTTGAACAGGCGTACCGGGCGCAGATTGACGTACAGGTCGAACCAGCGCCGGAAATTGATCAGCAATCCCCACGCAGAGATGTGGTCGGCGACGATCGCCGGGTTTCCTACCGAGCCGAAGTAGACGGCATCGAACTTGCGCAGGGTCTCGGGCGCATCTTCCGGGCACATCCTGCCGTGCTGCATGTACCAGTCGCAGCTCCAGGGGAATTCCTGCCACTGGAAGCGGATGCCGTGCCTTGCGCCCACGGCCTCCATCACGCGCACGCCTTCGGGCATCACTTCGCGGCCGATGCCGTCGCCGGGAATCACTGCGATCCTGTGTTCGATCATGGCCCCAAGTATAGCTAGAATCGCCCGATGAATTTCGCCGCCGTCGAGACCTCCACCGAGTGGTGTTCGGTCGCCCTGTGGCTCGAGGGCGAGCTGCGCACGATGGAGGAGCGCGCGGGTCATCGGCATGGCGAACTGCTGATGCCGATGCTCGATGCGCTGCTGGCGGGCGCCGGCGTGAAGATCGCGGCGTTGCAGGCGGTGGCCTTTGGCGCTGGCCCGGGCGCCTTTACCGGCCTGCGCATCGCGTGCGGCGTGGCGCAGGGCCTGGCGTTCGCGCGCGCCCTGCCGGTGTGCGCGGTCTCCACGCTCGAAGCCCTGGCGGAGGACAGCGGATTTACGCGCGTGGTCGCCTGCCTCGATGCGCGTATGGGCGAGGTATATTATTCAGCGCTCGAGAAACACGGCGAACGCTGGCGCGAACGGGTGCCGGCGCAATGCGTGGCGCCGTCGCGCGCGCCGCGCCCGCCCGGGGAGGGCTGGGTCGGCTGCGGCAGCGGTTTCGCGGCCTGCGGCAATCTCGGTCTGGCCACTGTGTATCCCGCGGTGCATCCGAGCGCCGCGGCGGTGGCGCGGCTCGCGGCGCCGCGGCTGGCGGCGGGCGAAGGCGTGGACGCGGCGCACGCAGCGCCGGTGTACCTGCGCGACAAGGTCGCGCTGACGACGCAGGAGCGCACGAACCGATGAGCGCAGTGCTCAAAGATGTTCCGCGGCTCGCGGCGATGCTCGAGTCGGACCTCGACGCCGTACTGGCGATCGAATGCGCCGTCTACAGCCATCCCTGGACGCGCGGAAATTTCGCCGATTCGCTGCGTGCGGCTTATGCCTGCCGCACCTGGCGTCTGGGCGGCGAGCTGCTCGGCTATTTCGTCGTGATGGTGGCGGCGGGCGAGGCGCACCTGCTCAACCTGTCGATTGCCGCCGCGCAGCAGCGCCGCGGCCACGGCTCGGTCCTGCTGCGCGAGGCGCTGCAGCTGGCACGCTCGCGGGGCGCGCGGCGCCTCACCCTGGAAGTGCGGCCCAGCAATCTCGCGGGCAAGGCCCTGTACGAAAAATTCGGCTTCGCGAGAATTTCGCTGCGCCGCGGCTACTACCCGGCGTCGGGCGGACGGGAGGATGCGCTGGTGCTGGGATGCGCGTTGTGAGGCCGCGAATCGAGGTGCTCGCGGAGATGGGACTGGCGCCGGTGTGGAGGCTGAGAAGTCAAACGCGTCCCCCGGTTTGCGCATCGGCAGCGCAAACCGCGGGATCGAGGGAAGAGCAAATCGGCAGCATGGATTGGCCGGCCCTGAAGTCGACCGTGTCCTCGTGCACGGCGTGCGGCTTGCGCGCCGGCTGTACCCAGACGGTGTTCGGGGTCGGCGATGAGTCCGCGCAGTGGCTGCTGGTCGGCGAAGCCCCCGGCGCCGAGGAGGACAAGCTCGGCGAGCCCTTCGTCGGGCAGGCGGGAAAGCTGCTCGACCAGATGCTCGCGGCGCTCGGCCTGGCGCGCGGCAGGAATGTCTACATCGCCAACGTGCTCAAGTGCCGGCCGCCCGGAAACCGCAACCCGGCGCCGGAGGAAGTGGCGCAGTGCTCGGCGCACCTGCGCCGCCAGATCGAGCTGATCCGGCCCAAGCTGATCCTCGCCATGGGCCGCTTCGCGGTGCAGACACTGCTCAATTCGGAGGCCACCATCGGCAGCCTGCGCGGTTCGGTGCACAGTTATCACGGCGTGCCGCTGGTGGTGACCTACCACCCCGCGTATCTGCTGCGCAACCTGCCCGACAAGGCGAAGGCGTGGGCGGATCTGCTGTTCGCGAAGAAGACCGTCGACGGGTTCTAGTTACCCGGGTTGCTCTTGCCTGTAAAACGATCTCATGGCTTCCGGGAGATTCATCCGGAAGCCATGAGACCTGAGAAGGTCAAAATCGCGCGGCGGCTGGAGTGGCGCGCTTTTTATGTCGATCTCATGGCTTCCGGGAGATTCATCCGGAAGCCATGAGACCTGAGAACTTCAAAGTCCCGCCGCCGCCGGCACCGTTACCGGCTCAATGCTTCGCCGACCGCGCGAACTCCAGCAAGGCCTCGATTTCCTCCCGGTGCACGCGCCGGTTGCGCAGGTACCAGAACAGCACCAGGGTCATGGTGCCGGACATGAACAGCCCGAACAGCACGATCACGGTATAGATCGACATGCCCGACGCGAGCAGCGCGGAGTAGATCGCGATCATCACCAGGATGGAGATGTTCTCGTTGAAGTTCTGCACCGCAATCGAGCGCCCGGCGCCCATCAGGTTGTGCCCTCGGTGCTGCAGCAGCGCGTTCATCGGCACCACGAAGTAGCCCGCCATGCCGCCCATGGCGACAAACAGCGGAATGGCGATGCGCAGGTCGCGCACGAACACCATCACCAGCACCACCAGGCCCATGCCGATGCCCAGGGGAATGACGCTCGCCGCGCGGTCGAGCGACACGCGCAGCGAGGCGAGCACCGCGCCGAGCGCGATGCCCAGCGCCACCACGCCCTGCAGGATGGTGGCTTTGGACAGGTTGTAATCGAGCGCGGCGCGCGCCCACTCGATGACGATGAACTGCAGCGTGGCGCCGGCGCCCCAGAACAGGGTGGTGACGGCGAGCGAGATCTGGCCGAGCTTGTCGGTCCACAGGCGGCGGTTGCACTGCACGAAGTCGCGCAAGGTGTCGAGCGGGTACGAGGGCAGCGGCTTGAGCGCCACGCCGGTGCGCGGCACGTACAGGTTGAACAGGGCCGCCGCCGCGTACACGAACACGATCACCGAAATGCCGGCTTCCGCCGGCGTGTCGATGGCGGTGTCGAAGTGCGGCAGATCGAAGCCCAGCAGCTGGCCGGACACGCGCGCGCTGATCAGCAAGCCGCCCAGCATGGTGCCGAGGATGATCGAGCTCACGGTCAGGCCTTCGATCCAGCCGTTGGCGATCACCAGTTTGCTCGGCGGCAGGTACTCGGTGAGGATGCCGTACTTGGCGGGCGAATAGGCGGCGGCGCCCAGGCCGACGACAGCGTAGGCGGCGAGGGGGCTGACGCCGAACAGCAGCATCAGGCAACCCGCGATCTTGATGGTGTTGGACACGAACATCACGTGGCCCTTGGGCAGGCGGTCGGCGAAGGCGCCGACCCAGGGGGCGAGCAGCACGTAGGACACGACGAAGAAGAATTTCAGGTAGGGCGTGAGCCAGCCCGGCGCATCGCTCTGGATGAGCATCGCGATCGCCGCCACCAGCAGCGCGTTGTCGGCGAGCGACGAGAAGAACTGCGCTGCCATGATGATGTAGAAACCCAGGCTCATGGCGGCGGTTTTATAGCACGCCCGCGCATCGCGTTACGCGGCGGCACCTGTAAAAGTTTGGCGGGGCGTCGGTAAGCTATCCTAATGCCATGCCCCGGCCGATCCGCGCCACCCTCAAGGCCTCCGCCCTGCGCCACAACCTGAAGCTGGCGCGCGAGACCGCCGGCGAGGCGAAGGTCTGGGCGGTGGTAAAAGCCAATGCCTACGGCCACGGGCTGGAGCGCGCGGCGCGCGCGCTGGCGGACGCTGACGGCTATGCGCTGCTCGATTTCCAGGAGGCGGCGCGCCTGCGCCTGGCGGGGGTGACCAAGCCGATCCTGATGCTGGAGGGCTTTTTCCGGCCGCTGGACGTCAACCTGCTGTTCAAGTACGGCCTGACGCCGGTGATCCACAACGCCGAGCAGGTCGAGCTGATCAAGCACATGGACCTGCCCTCGGAGCTCGATCTCTATCTCAAGGTCAACAGCGGCATGAACCGGCTCGGCTTCGGCGTCGACGACCTGCGGCCGGCGTACAACACCCTGCGCCTGCACCCGAGGGTCGGCAGCATCACGCTGATGACGCATTTTGCCGACGCCGAGGGGCCGGGCGGCGTGCACGACCAGTTGCGCTGGTTCAATGAGCTGGTGCATGCGTTCGAGGCGCCGCGCTCGGTCGCCAATTCGGCGGCGCTGCTGCGCTTCAAGGAGACGCGGGAGGGCTGGGTGCGTCCCGGGATCATGCTCTACGGCTGCTCGCCGTTTGCCGACTGGAGCGCCGAGGAGATCGGCCTGCTGCCGGCGATGACGCTCAGTTCCGAGCTGATCGGGGTGCAGAACCTGGCGCCGGGCGAGCGCGTGGGCTACGGCTTCACCTTCGAGGCGAAGGAACCGATGACCATCGGCATCGTCGCCTGCGGTTACGCCGACGGCTATCCCCGTCACGCCGGCACGGGCACGCCGGTCCTGGTGGCGGGAAAGCGCACGCGCATCGTGGGGCGGGTGGCGATGGACATGCTGTGCGTGGACATCAGCGACATCGAGGAGGCCTATATCGGCACTGCGGTGACACTGTGGGGCGAGGGCTTGCCCGCGGACGAGGTCGCTGCCGCCGCGGGCACCGTGAGCTACGAGCTGCTGTGCGCGCTGGCACCGCGCGTGCCGGTGCACGAGGAGACGTAGTGGCCAGGGCGAAAACGGCTTATGTGTGTTCTGAATGCGGCGCGAGCGCGCTCAAGTGGATGGGCATGTGCCCGTCCTGCGGGGAGGCGGGAACCCTGAGCGAACAGGCCGCCGAGCGCGGTGCGCGCGCATCCGGCCCGGCCGCCAGCCCCGTGGCGCTCGACGCGGTCGAAGCGCGCGAGGTCGAACGCCTCTCCACCGGCCTGGGCGAGCTCGACCGCGTGCTCGGCGGCGGCCTGGTCGCCGGGCAAGTGACGCTGATCGGGGGCGACCCGGGCATCGGCAAGTCGACGCTGCTGCTGCAGGCACTCGCGGCGCTGGGCGGCGCGCACAAGGTGTTGTACGTCTCCGGGGAGGAGTCCGCCGAGCAGGTGGCGCTGCGCGCGCGACGCCTGGGTGTAGTGACCGCTGGCGTGGGCCTGCTGGCGGAAATCCAGCTCGAGCGCGTGCTGGGCGCGCTGCAGGTGGCGCGCCCGGAAGTGGCAGTGGTGGATTCGATCCAGACGCTGTGGTCCGAGTCGCTGCAGTCGGCGCCCGGGTCCGTGGCGCAGGTGCGCGAATGCGCGGCGCAGCTCACGCGCCACGCGAAGAAGGCGGGCACGGCGCTGTTCATCGTCGGGCACGTCACCAAGGAAGGCGCCATTGCCGGGCCGCGGGTGCTCGAGCACATCGTCGACACGGTGCTGTATTTCGAGGGCGATCCGCATTCCGCGTTCCGCCTGGTGCGTGCGGTGAAAAACCGCTTCGGCGCGGTGAACGAGCTGGGCGTGTTCGCGATGACCGACGCGGGCCTGCGCGCGGTGAGCAATCCGTCGGCACTGTTCCTGCAGCGCCATGAAAAGGACGTGTCCGGCTCCTGCGTGCTGGCGACGCTGGAGGGCACGCGCCCGCTGCTGGTTGAAATCCAGGCGCTGGTGGACGCGGCGCACGCGCCCAATCCGCGCCGGCTGAGCGTAGGGCTGGAGCAGAACCGCCTCGCCATGCTGCTCGCCGTGCTGCACCGGCACGCGGGCATCGCCACCATGGACCAGGACGTGTTCGTCAACGCAGTGGGCGGCGTGCGCATCGGCGAGCCGGCGGCGGACCTGGCGGCGGCGCTGGCCATCGTGTCCTCGCTCACGGACCGGCCGATCCCCGGCAAACTGCTGGCCTTCGGCGAGATCGGGCTCGCCGGCGAGGTGCGTCCCGCGCCGCGCGGCCAGGACCGGTTGAAGGAAGCGGCCAAGCTCGGCTTCGAGAAGGCGATCGTGCCCAGGGCCAATGTGCCCAAGGGGAAAATCGCGGGGATCGAGGTGATCCCGGTCGAGCGCGTGGACCAGGCGGTGCAGTTGCTGCGCGACCTCTAGTCAACTGTTCATCAGTTTCTCGGCTTGCGTGGTCATGCTCAGACGGCGGGCGGGTTGCGCTCGCCGTAGATCGTGCGCTGGTGCCAGTAGGGATAGGCGAGGGGCACGGCGCTCGCCGCATCGAGTTGCGCGATCTGCGCCGGCGTCAGCTTCCAGCCCGCGGCGCCGAGGTTCTGGCGCAGTTGCTC
>JAABQT010000082.1 GCA_011391295.1 Betaproteobacteria bacterium | reverse complement strand
CTGATAGTTGAGAGTTCTTCATCAACCAGTTTCTTAATATCGTCGACGGATCCAGTGGCATCGATCACGCGCATGCGCTCGGGAGCGGTGCGCGCAAGCCCAAGATAGGCCTGGCGCACGCGCTCGAAGAACGGACGGTCCTCGCGCTCGAAGCGGTCGGGCTCCCTCCCGGTGTGGCGCAGGCGCTCCCGGCTCACCTCGTAGGGGCAGTCGAACACCAGGGTCAGGTCCGGCAGCAGGCCGTTGTGGGACACCAGCGCAAGGTGCGCAATCAGCTCGGCCGCCACCCCTTTGCCACCGCCCTGGTAGGCAAACGTCGCGTCCGTGAAGCGGTCGCACAGCACCCAGGTCCCCGCCTCCAGCGCCGGCGCGATCTCGCGCCGGACGTGATCGTGGCGCGCGGCGAACAGGAGCATGGTCTCGGCGATCGGGTCCATGGGTTGCGCGAGCACCAACTCGCGCAGGCGTTCGGCGAGCGGCGTACCGCCGGGCTCGCGGGTCACCAGCACCGCCTTGCCGAGCGCGCGCAGCCGCTCGGCGATCCACGCCACGTGCGTGGATTTGCCGGCGCCATCCACTCCTTCGAGCGTGATGAAGCGGCCTCTGGTCATCGGCGCCTCGATTTCAGCTGGTATTGTGACACTGCGCGATTGTGCTCCCGGAGCGTGCGAGAAAACTGGCTGGAGCCGTCGCCGCGGGAAACGTAGTAAAGCGCGTCGATCTGTGCGGGCCGCGTGGCGGCGCGCAATGAGGCAAGTCCGGGAAGCGCGATCGGGGTCGGCGGCAGGCCGACCCGGGTGTAGGTGTTGTAGGGTCCGTCCGTCTTCAGGTGGACTTTTTTCAGATTGCCGTCGAAATTCTTTCCCAGACCGTAGATCACCGTGGGATCGGCTTGCAGCGGCATGCGCACGCGCAAGCGGTTCACCAGCACGCCGGCAATCTGCTCGCGTTCCTGCGCCCTGCCGGTTTCCTTCTCCACGATAGACGCCATGATCAGCGCCTGGTAGCTCGTCTTGTATGGCAATGCGGCGGCCCGCTGTGACCATTCCCTGCTCAGGTGCAGTTGCATGGTCCGGTACGCATGCCGCAGCAGGCCCAGATCGCTGGAGCCGCGCTCGAAGATATAGGTGTCCGGGAAGAAAAGGCCCTCCGCATGCGCTTCGCTTGCGTCGATGTGTTTCAGCACGTCGGCGTTGCTCAGCCCCGCCGAATCGTGGCGCAAGGCCGGGCTGGCGTCGAGCGCGGCACGCAGATCGCCGAGGGTCCAGCCCTCAATCACCTGGAGTTCGGACTGCAGGACTTCGCCGCGCGCCAGCTTGTCGAGCAACTGCCAAGGTGTCATCGGCGCCACCAGCTCGTAAAAACCCGCCTTGATGTCCTGGTCGCGCCCGAGCGCACGGGCGAGGATCTCGAACTGCAAGGGGCGCAACTCGACGCCCGCCTGCGCAAGCCGCGCCGAGACTGTACGAAATCCGCTCCCCGGTGGAATCTCGACTTCCACGCGCGGCGCGGCAAAGTGCATGGGCGAACTCACGTACCAGCCGGCGTAGCCGGCGGCGGCGAGCAGCCCGAGTAACGCGAGCGCGATGAGCAGTCGAAAGTAGATCAATGCGGAATCGGAATAGAATTGCTGCAGGCATTCTACGATGGACATCAAGGTTTCCCACGCGGCGGCGGAATTGCGGCGCTTTGGCCTGCTGTCGTGCACGGGCGACGAGGCGCGCGAGTTCCTGCACGCGCAGTTGACCAGCGACGTTTCCGCGCTGCAGCCGGATCGCGCGCGCTTTGCCGGATGGTGCTCGGCAAAGGGCAGGCTGCTGGCGAGTCTGCTGGTCGTGCCGCATGCAGGCGGATTTTTCCTGCAGCTGTCGCGCGATATCGCACCGGCGACCGCCAAGCGCCTGTCCATGTTCATCCTGCGCGCCAAGGCGAAGCTCGCAGACGTCAGCGAGGAATGGGCGCAGATCGGGCTCTGGGGACCGCAGGCCACCGTGCGACTCGCGGCCCTCGGGTTCGAGACGCCCGCGGCAGATCTCGCGATCACCCATGCGGGCGACGCGCATGCGGTGCGAGTCGCGGACCAGCGTTTCGTGCTGCTGGCGCCGGCGGCGCAGCGCGGCCGCTTTCTAGAGGCACTGGGCGATGGCGGCGAAGAAGCCTGGGCGCTCGAAGAAATTCGCGCCGGCCGGCCGCACGTGGTCCAGGCGACGCAAGACCAGTTCGTGCCGCAAATGGTGAATCTCGAGCGCCTGGGCGCGGTCGATTTCCACAAAGGTTGCTACCCGGGGCAGGAAATCGTTGCGCGCACGCAGTATCGCGGAATCCTCAAGCGCCGCATGGCACGCGCGCGGATCGCTGCGCCGGCGGCGCCCGGCAACGATCTTTACGCGGACAACCTGCCCGGCCAGGCGAGCGGCATGGTGGTGAATGCGGCGCGAACGCCCGAAGGTCTCACCGAATTGCTGGCCGTGGTGCAGATCAGTTCGCTGGAAAGCGCCAGTGCGATCCGGCTCGGCGCCGCCGACGGACCGCAGCTCGAGCTGCTGTCCCTGCCCTACGCAGCGTGACGAGCTACTACGTCTATTACCGGGTCGATGCGGACCGTCTGGCGCAATTGCAGGAACAGGTGCAGGAACTTTTCCGCCGCGTCGAAGCGGCGACCGGCGTGCGCGGGCGCTGGATGCGGCGTCGCGATGATTCTGCGACCTACATGGAAGTGTACGAGGACGTGCGCAAGGAAGGCGCGTTCGAGGCGCTCCTGGAGAGCGAAGGCGCGAAGCTCGGCCTGCAGCGGCACGTCGAGCGTTTCGTATGTGTCTGATTCTCGTTGCGTGGAAGGTACACGCGAGCTTTGCGCTCGTCGTCGCGGCCAACCGTGACGAGTTTCACGGCCGTCCCGCTGCGCGCGCGGCGTTCTGGGACGACAAACCCGAAGTACTCGCGGGCCGCGACTTGCAGGCGCGGGGCACCTGGATGGGGGTGTCGCGTGGAGGACGCTTTGCCGCGGTCACCAACTACCGTGGCGGAACCGAACCGGGTGCCGAGGTGTCCCGCGGCGCGCTCGTGACACGGTACCTCGATGGCATCAGCGTGCCGGAACTGGCGGAACGCAAATCCGCCTACAGTGGTTTCAATCTGCTTGCCTCGGACGGTGGGGAGCTCTGGTGGCTGTCCAATCGCGACGGCGGGCCCCGGCGGCTCGAGCCCGGCTGGTATGGACTGGGCAACCAGCTGCTGGACACACCGGAGGTCGAGGAGCACAAGCGCCGGTTCCAGGATTGTCCGGTGTCCCTGGAACCGTTGTTCGGCGTTCTCGCGATGGCAAGAATCGTCCATGAGAGCTACGGCACCCGCTGCGCCAGCGTACTGATGCATGGAGACGAAGTGCGCTTCGCCGAACGCGGCTTTGCCAGCGACGGCCGCGAACAAGCAACGTTGCGCTACGAATTCAGCACACGCCGCATCTCCTGATGCTGGATGCCGGCTTCTTCATACACCGTGCCCTGCTCCTTGAAGCCGTGCCGGCGATAGAACCCGAGGGCATGCGTCTGCGCTGACAGCACCACTTGCGTCACGCCCCGGTGGCGGGCTTCCTGCACCAGGCGCTCGAGGATCGCGCCGCCCACGCCGAGCGAACGGCTCTCCCTGAGCACCGCCATGCGGCCGATGTGGCCGTCGGGCAGCAGCCTGCCGGTGCCCACCGCCCTGCCCTGCGAGTAGGCGATTGCGTGCACGCAGACCCTGTCCTGGTCATCCATTTCGATCTCCGGCGGCACGCGTTGCTCCTCCACGAACACGGCATGGCGGATACGCGTCGCCTCGCTGCGCGCCGTCTCCCAGTCCATCAGTTCGATGCGAAGCATGGTGCAAAAGTATAATTCGCGGCATGAAAAGCCGGTGGAACGATGCCGAGGCCGCGCAGTTCACCGGCGCACTCGGGCCGCGCGTCTATACCTCGCGCCTGCTCGGGCGCGACAAGTCCCTGGTACTGCATGGCGGCGGCAATACTTCGGTCAAGCTGCGCGAGAAAGACCTGTTCGGCGAGGAGGGCGAAGTCCTGTACGTGAAGGGCAGCGGCTGGGACATGGAGACCATCGAGGCGGCGGGCTTCGCGCCGGTCAAGCTGGATTACGTGCGCCGGCTGGCATCGCTGCCCAGCCTGTCGGATCCGCAGATGGTCAACGAGCTCGCCACGCACACGCTGCGCGCGGGCGCGCCGGCGCCCTCGGTGGAAACCATCCTGCACGCCATCCTGCCGCACAAGTACGTGGACCACACGCACGCCGATGCGGTGTTGTCGATCTCCAATTCTCCGGACGGCGAGCAACGCGTGCGCGACATCTACGGCGACAAGGTGGTGGTGATCCCGTACATCATGGCCGGCTTCGATCTCGCCGCCTGCTGCGCGCGGGAGTTTCCGCGACAGGCGTCGAAGAACGCGGTTGGCATGGTGCTGCTGTCGCACGGCGTGTTCTCGTTCAGTGCGGATGCGCGCGAGTCTTACGAACTGATGATCGAGCTGGTGTCCCTGGCCGAGAAGTACCTGCAGGCGAAAAAAGCCTGGAGCATCGGCCTGCCGCCGGCTCCCGCGCCCGGCTTCCAGCGGGAAGCGGCGGCAAAACTGCGCCATGACGTTTCCGCGGCGGCGGGCTTTCCCCTCCTTTGCCGCTGTAACGACACGCCACGCTTTCTCGGCTTCGCGCGCCATGCCGACGTGGCGCGCATCTCCCAGGGCGGGCCCGCCACGCCGGACCATGTGATTCGCACCAAGCCGCGGCCCATGCTGGGCCGGGATGTCGCCGGCTTCGGCGCCGCCTACCGCGAGTACTTCGCGCGCAACGCGAAGCAGGCCCGGGAACCGAAGACCATCCTGGACGTTGCTCCGCGCATGGCGCTCGATCCGGAGCTGGGTTTGGCCGCATTCGGCCGCACGGCGAAGGACACCGGCATCGTCGAAGAGCTCTATGAGCACACCATCGACGTGATCCTCCGCGCAGAAGCGCTGGGCGGATGGCGCGCTCTGGAGGACAGGCACACCTTCGACATCGAGTACTGGGACCTGGAACAGGCGAAACTGAAGAAAGCCGGCAAGCCGCCGGTGTTCGCCGGGGAGGTGGCACTGGTGACCGGCGCTGCCTCGGGAATCGGCAAGGCCTGCGTCGAAGCCTTCCTCGGGCGGGGCGCGGCAGTGGTCGGGCTGGACCGCAATCCCGCGATTGCGACGCTCTTCGCCCGCCCGGACTACCTGGGTTTGGCCTGTGACCTTGTGGATGTCGCTGCTATTCAGGCGGCCATGGACGCGGCGGTCCGGCGATTCGGCGGCCTCGACATGCTGGTTCTCAATGCCGGCATCTTCCCCGCCTCCCAGGCAGTCAAGGATATCGACGCCCAACTGTGGAAAAGCGCGATGACGGTCAACGTCGAAGCCAACCTGCTGGTGCTGCAGGCTTGCCACGGGCTGTTGAAGCTCGCGCCGCGCGCCGGCCGCGTGGTGGTGATCGGCTCCAAGAACGTGCCGGCGCCGGGCATCGGCGCCGCCGCCTATTCCGCGTCGAAAGCGGCGCTCAACCAGCTGGCGCGGGTAGCCGCGCTGGAGTGGGCCCGCGACGGCATTCGCATCAACACCATTCACCCCAATGCGGTGTATGACACCGCGCTCTGGACCGAGGAGGTGCTCGCCTCGCGCGCCAAGGCGTACAACCTCACCGTGGAGCAGTACAGGAAAAACAACCTGCTGAAGACCGAGGTGTCGTCGAAGGATGTGGCCGAGCTCGCCGCGGAAATGTGCGGACCGCTGTTCGCCAAGACCACTGGCGCCCAGGTGCCCGTGGACGGCGGCACGGAAAAGCTGGTGTGAAGGTCCAGGCGCTGCGCTGGACGGGCGATGCGCTGGAGCTTCTGGACCAGCGATTGTTGCCGGAGCAGGTCGTCTACCTGACCTGCCGCACGGCCGCCGAAGTCGCGGCGGCGATTCGCGACATGGCGGTGCGCGGTGCGCCGGCGATCGGCTGTGCGGCGGCCTTCGGCATCGCGCTGGAGCCGGAGGAAACCTCCTACGCTGTGCTGGCGAAAAGCAGGCCCACGGCGGTCAATCTGTTCTGGGCGCTGGAGCGCATGCGCCGGGCGACGGACAAGAAAGCCGAGGCGCAAGCCATCCTGGCGGAGGACATCGAGGTGAACCGGGCCATCGGCGCGCAAGGCGCGAAGCTGGTCCCGCGCGGCGCGCGCATCCTGACCTACTGCAATACCGGCGCGCTGGCGACCGCCGGGCACGGCACCGCGCTGGGTGTGGTGCGCTCCGCGCGCGACAAGGACGTTTCGGTCATTGCCTGCGAGACGCGGCCCTACCTGCAGGGCGCGCGGCTGACCGCATGGGAATGCCTGCAGGAGGGCATCCCGTGCACGCTGATTACCGACAACATGGCTGGGCACCTCATGAGCCGGAACGAAATCGACCTGGTGATCGTCGGCGCCGACCGCATCGCGGCCAATGGCGATACGGCGAACAAGATCGGCACCTATACCCTCGCCGTCCTGGCGCGGCGGCATCGGCTGCCGTTCTATGTCGCCGCACCCCTGTCCACGTTCGATGCCGATATGCCGGACGGTTCGAAGATTCCGATCGAAGAGCGTCCGGCGGACGAAGTCACCGGCTATCGCGGCCAGCGCTGGGCGCCGGAAGGCATCTGCGTGAGGAACCCGGCATTCGACGTGACGCCCGCCGAGCTGATCACGGCGATCATCTGCGAGAAGGCGGTCGTAGTAGCGCCCAGCCGCGAGCGGCTCCTACCCCTCCTGACGACCCACTAGCGCGGCGCGGTTTTAGATGAAAGTGTGCCGCACGCGCGCCGAGACCCACTCGCTCACCACCACGGAGGCGAGGATCACGAG
>JAABQT010000081.1 GCA_011391295.1 Betaproteobacteria bacterium | reverse complement strand
GCCGGCCTTGGTGACGCCCGCGACGACCGCGCTCGCCGCCGCAAAGCCGCCCGCGGTGAAGAAATCCGGCGGCGAGTTGTAGCGCTTCCGATGCTCGGCCACCAACCAGTCGTTCATCTTGTTGTTGGGAAAGCCGTAGTAGTAGTAGATCGCCCCCTCGGTGCCGGCGAAGGCCTTCCAGCCCTTCATCGCCGGCAGGATGTTGCCGCCGGGCGCCAGCTCGATGCCGAAGCGCTCGGGCTTGAGGTCCATGATCTTGGCCATCGGGTGCGCGCCCGCCCAGATGATCGCCAGGATCTTGCGGCCCGGCTTGTCCTTGAGCACATCGAAGATGCGCTGCGCCGGGGCGGTGAAATCGGTGGTCTGCTGCGGGGCGTACTCCTCATGCACGATCTTCGCCGTCGAGCCGACGCTGGCGAGCGCGTCCTTGAACGCCTTCACGCCGTCGCGGCCGAACGCGTAGTCCTGCGCCAGCATCGCGATCGAGGCGTTGGCCGGCAGCGAGGCAGCGCCCGCGTAGGCGTCCTGGGTCGAGTTGCGCGAGGTGCGGAAGATGTAACGGTTCCATTTGTCGCCGGTAATCGAATCCGCCACCGCCGGCTCGACAATCAGGATCTTCTTGTACTCCTCGGCGACCGGCAGCATGGCGAGCGCCACGCCCGAGCTCACCGGACCGACGGCGATGTCCACCTTGTCGTCGCCGAAGGCGGTCGCGAGCGCGGCCTTGCCGATGTCGGGCTTGAGCTGGGTGTCCTTCTCGATTACCACGATCTTGCGCCCGAGCAGCTCCATCTTGCCGCCGGTCAGGTACTCGAGCCCCATCATGAAGCCGGTGTGGCTCTGCTTGGCATAGGCCTCGAGCGGGCCGGTCTTGCCGTAGATGTGGGCGATCTTGAGATCCTGGGCCTGCGCGAACGCCAGGGTGGGGGCCGCAACCAGAACCGACGCGACCAGCCAATGCGAAATGCGTTTCATGCTTTCTCCCTTGATCGAAGTGAAATGGGCTTGGACCTGAATACTATTCCCGCAGCTGCTGTTTCGGGCGGCGCCCGACGGTCACGGACACCTCGAGCGACTGCGCCTGGCGCCGGAGCTGCATGCGGGCGTTCGAGCCCGGCTGCAGCGCCGCCACCAGATTGAGCATGCCCGGCGGATCCAGCACCGCTACGCCGTTGACCGCGGTGAGCACGTCGCCGGGCTTCACGCCCGCCTTGTCCGCCGGGCCGCCGCGCAGCACGCCGGCGATGATGGCGCCCCGCGCATCGGGCATTCTGAACGACTCGGCAAGGGCAGGCGTGATCTCCTGCACTTCCACGCCGATCCAGCCGCGCGTCACCGCGCCAGCGCGCACGATCTGCTCCAGTACCATCTTCGCGGTCGACACCGGGATGGCGAAGCCGATGCCCATCGAGCCGCCCGAGCGCGAGTAGATCGCGGTGTTGATGCCGACCAGGTTGCCGCGCGCGTCCACCAGGGCGCCGCCGGAGTTGCCCGGATTGATGGCGGCGTCGGTCTGGATGAAGTTCTCGAAGGTGTTGATGTGCAGGCCGCTCCTGCCGAGTGCGGACACGATGCCCGAGGTCACGGTCTGGCCGACGCCGAACGGGTTGCCGATCGCCAGCACCACGTCGCCGACGCGCAGTTCCTCGGACACGCCGAAACTGATCGCGGGCAGCTTGTCGGCGTTGACGCGCAGCACCGCAAGGTCGGTCTCCGGGTCGTTGCCCACCACCTTGGCGAGCAGTTTCTTGCCGTCGGGCAGCGCCACCTCGATCTCGTCGGCGGCCTCGACCACGTGGTGGTTGGTGAGGATGTAGCCCGCGGCGCTGACGATCACCCCGGAACCGAGGCTGGAGGTGCGCTGCGCCCCGTCGCCGAACTGTTCGCCGAAAAAGCGCCGGAAGATCGGGTCGTTGAGCAGCGGATTTTGCGGCGCTTCCTTCGACGTGAAGATGTTGACTACCGAAGGCGTGGCGCGACCCACCGCGTCGTGGAAGGACGCCGGCCGCGGTGATGCGGCACTTGGCGCCGGGGCGGGCTGCACCGGAACTGCGACCGGCGGCCTGGGCGCCTCCGGCCTGACCGGCAACCACTCGGGCCGGAGCGTCGAGACGACGAATAGCGCCGCCACGCAGACGGTTGCGGCCTGCGCAAAGATCAGCCAGAGGCGGTGCAGCATAGGGAATTCCTAATCTAGCACAAAGCCCTGCAAATTGAACCGCTTAGACCACAAATCGTGGACATTCCCGCGCTCGCTCTATAGAATGGCGCCTCTTTTTGCACTCTTCCACTCTTTCCAACATCGAATCAACTCCATGAGCGATAAGCAGAAAGTTGACAAGGCGCGGCGCAACCTCGTGGTGGCGACCTCGGTGGTCGGCGGCGCGGCCTCGATTGGCGCGGCGATTCCCTTCGTGGCGAGCATGCTGCCCTCGGAACGCGCCAAGGCAGCCGGCGCACCGGTCGAGGTCGACTTCTCCAGACTTGCGCCCGGCGAAGTCGGTATCTTCGAGTGGCGCGGCAAGCCGGTGTGGGTGATCCGGCGCACCAAGGCAATGCTCGATTCGCTCAAGGCCGTCACGGCCAGCCTGACCGACCCTGCCTCGCGCTCCTCGATACAGCCCGAGTACGCGAAAAACGAGCTGCGGGCGATCAAGCCCGAGGTCATGGTGGTCGAGGGCGTTTGTACCCATCTGGGCTGCTCGCCGCAGCTCAAGACTGCGGAGGCGAAGGCCGAAATGGGCGCGGACTGGGAGGGCGGCTTCTACTGCGCCTGCCACGGCTCGAAGTTCGACTTCGCCGGGCGGGTGTTTCGCGGCGCGCCGGCGCCAACCAACCTGACGGTGCCGCCCCACACCTTCCTGTCAGACAACACGCTGCTGATCGGCGACGACAAGAAGGGGGCGTAGAGCATGGCCTCCCGCCTGATGGCGCTGTGGGACTGGTTCGACGCGCGCATGCCCAGCGTGGGCGAGGAATTCCGCAAGCACATGTCGGAGTACTACGCGCCGAAGAATTTCAACTTCTGGTACTACTTCGGCGTGCTGTCGATGCTCGTGCTGGCGGTGCAGATCGTCTCCGGCATCTTCCTGACCATGAACTACAAGCCCGACGCCGCGCTCGCCTTTGGTTCGGTCGAGTACATCATGCGCGATGTGCCGGGCGGCTGGCTGATCCGCTACATCCATTCCACCGGCGGTTCGGCGTTCTTCCTCGTGGTCTACTTGCACATGTTCCGCGCCATGCTCTACGGCTCGTACAAGGAGCCGCGCGAACTGGTGTGGATTTTCGGCGTGCTGCTCTACCTTGCGCTGATGGCGGAGGCCTTCCTGGGATATCTGTTGCCCTGGGGCCAGATGTCCTACTGGGGCGCGCAGGTGATCGTCAACCTGTTCGCCACGGTGCCGTTCATCGGCCCCGACCTCGCGCTGTGGATCCGCGGCGACTACGTCGTGTCGGACGCCACGCTCAACCGCTTCTTCGCCCTGCACGTGATCGCGCTGCCGCTGGTACTGCTGGGCCTGGTGGTGGCGCACATCCTCGCCCTGCACGACGTGGGCTCGAACAATCCCGACGGCGTCGAGATCAAGAAGAACAAGGACGCCAACGGCAGGCCGGTGGACGGCATCCCGTTCCACCCCTACTACACGGTGAAGGACACGGTGGGCGTGGTGGTGTTCCTCGCCGTCTTCTGCATCGTCATGTTCTTCCTGCCGGAGATGGGCGGCTATTTCCTCGAGTACAACAACTTCATTCCGGCCGACCCGCTGAAGACGCCGGAGCACATCGCGCCGCTGTGGTACTTCACGCCGTACTACTCGATCCTGCGCGCAGTGCCGCCGCTGTTCAATTCCCAGTTCCCTGGCGTCGCGGCGATGGGCATCGCCACGCTGATCCTGTTCCTGCTGCCGTGGCTGGACCGCTCGCCGGTGAAGTCGATCCGCTACCGCGGCGCGTATTACAAGAGCGCGCTGGCGATCTTCGTCGTCGCGTTTATGGTGCTGGGCTACCTCGGCGTAAAGTCGACCACGGTGTGGGGCCAGTTCGGCTTCGACGCCTTCTTCCTCGACACCAAGGACCGCGCCACCTGGGCGGCGCGCGTGTGTACGGTGCTCTACTTCGCGTTCTTCATCCTGATGCCCTGGTACACGGCGAAAGACAAGGTGAAGCCCGTGCCCGACCGGGTGACGATGTGAGGGCCGCGAGCATGAGAAAGCTCCTTGCCGCCCTGCTGTTCGCGCCCGCCACGCTGCTCGCCGCCGGCGGCCAGGCGCTGGACCCGGCGCCGATCGAGCCGCGCGACCTCGTCAGCCTGCAGGCGGGCGCGCGCACCTTCGTCAACTACTGCATGAACTGCCACGGTGCGCAGTACATGCGCTACAACCGCCTCACCGATATCGGGCTGACCGAAGCGCAGATCATCGACAATCTCATGTTCAGCGCCGACAAGGTCGGCGAGACCATGAAGGTGGCAATGAGCACGAAGGACGGCAAGGCCTGGTTCGGCGTGCCGCCGCCGGACCTGTCGGTAATCGCGCGCTCGCGCGGCGCAGACTGGCTGTATACGTACCTGCGCACGTTCTATCGCGACGAGAAATCCGCGCACGGCTGGAACAACAAGGTGTTCCCCAGCGTCGCCATGCCGCATGTGCTGTGGAAGCTGCAAGCCGAGCAGAGCACCGTGCAGTACGACACCACGGCGCGCGACCTGGTCAATTTCCTCGTCTATGTCGGCGAGCCCTCGGGGCAGTCGCGCAAGTCGATCGGCATCGTCGTGTTGTTCGTGCTGGTCGTGCTGTTCGTCTTTGCTTACGCCATGAAAAAGGCGTTCTGGAAGGACGTAAGGTAAGCGCGCGCCGCACCAAACCCGGGGCCGGGCGGGCGATCCCGTCCGGCTTTTTCATCAGGACCCCCGCACCATGATGCAACTGTATTCCGGCACCACGTGTCCCTTCAGCCACCGCTGCCGCTTCGTGCTGTACGAAAAAGGCATGGACTTCCAGGTCATCGATGTGGACCTGTTCAACAAGCCGGAAGACCTGGCGGTGATGAATCCCTACAACCGGCTGCCGGTGCTGGTGGAGCGCGACCTCATCCTGTACGAGTCGAACATCATCAACGAGTACATCGACGAACGCTTTCCGCACCCGCAGCTGATGCCGGCGGACCCGGTGATGCGCGCGCGCGCGCGGCTGATGCTGTTCAACATGGAAGCGGAGTTGTTCAGCCAGATCGAGGCGCTGGATTCGGGCAAGGACAAGCAGGTGGACAAGGCGCGTGCCCAGGTCACCGACCGGCTGATCGAACTCTCGCCCATCTTCACCCGCACCAAGCACATGCTGGGCGACGACTTCACCATGCTCGATGTCGCCATTTCGCCCCTGCTGTGGCGGCTGGACCACTACGGCATCAAGCTCGGCAAGCCCGCGGCCCCTCTGATGAAGTACGCGGAGCGCATCTTCTCGCGCCCGGCATTCATCGAGGCGCTGACGCCTTCCGAGAAAGTAATGCGGAAGTAGACCGTGAGCGAGATCGCCACCAAGCCCTACCTGCTGCGCGCGCTCTACGAGTGGTGCGTGGACAACGGCTACACGCCGCATGTGGCGGCGAAAGTGGACTCGAAGACCCAGGTGCCCTCGGAATACGTCAAGAACGGCGAAATCACGCTCAACGTGGCGCCCTCGGCGGTGCACAAGCTGCAGCTGGGCAACGAACTGATCGAGTTCTCCGCGCGCTTTGCCGGCGTGGCGCGGCAGATCTCGGTGCCGGTGGCCAACGTCTACGCGGTGTACGCGCGCGAAACAGGCCATGGCATGACATTCGATGTGGACGCCTCCAAGCCGGCGACGCAGGCGGTGGCCAAGGCCGAACCGGCGGCGGCGAAAGACGCGCCGGTCGCACTGCCCGCGCCGGCGAATTCTTCCCAAGCGCCGAAAAAGCCCGGTGGCGGCAAGCCCACGCTGCGCCGCGTGAAGTAGGGATACTGCAAACTTTCTGGAGTCATCATGAAGAAGAAATACGGCGCCGCACTGGCGCGGGAATCGATCGCCGAGCAACGCATGCGCGAGGCCGCCACGGAGAAGGGCGACAACAGCTTCAACTTCGGCAGTTTCCTGAGGAAGGGCTCGCCGCAGCGCGGCAAGAAGCGCGGCAGGGTGTACCGCATCAAGTAGCGGTTGCACGGTCTGCGGCTAGAATTCGCCCAGTGCCGGCTTAGCTCAGTTGGTAGAGCAGCGGTTTTGTAAACCGTTGGTCGGCGGTTCGATTCCGTCAGCCGGCACCAACTCCCATGGGGCCAGGGGGCGCAGCGTCGCTATTGCCTGACCCGGAACTGGCAGCGATGGTCTTTGTACTCGGCACAGACCCCCTTCAGGAAAGCCGCCAGCGGGGCGTTCCGGGCGTCATGCTCAGCCGCCCCGGACAACGAAAGCCCTGCTTCCCGGGACCAGGTCCCGCTGCCGCTCAACCGCAGGGGCCCGTCAATGGTCGCAAGCTCGATATCCACTTTGCTGCCGCCGCCGCGCAGACGCGCCAGATGCGAGCCCAGCTCGAGAGCCGGCGCCCGCGCCAGCTGAACCTGACGCCATTCCAGTTCGGCCAGGCCAAGAATCGAATTGCCGTATAAGCGCAGGTCGTCGGATCGGAGGCGCAGCAATCCTTCCGGGCCAAGGCCTTCGAGAGCCGGCGACAAGGCCGCGGCAATCTGCCCGGGCAGCGCGAGATCGAGGCCGCGAAGGGCGGTACCGGAAGGCGACAACTGCACTTGCACCGCGCTCGGTCCATCGCCAAGGGTGAGTGCGATTGCCAGTCTGGCAGCGAGAATCGCGGACCAGGAGGTGCGCCAGCGCAGCACGCCCAGCTCCAGGAGCGGCCCGGAACGTTGCCTGGCGTACAGGCGGCCGCTTCCAGCCCACAGACTGCCCGCGGGCT